>JAEWDJ010000013.1 GCA_023390155.1 Actinomycetes bacterium
GCACGATGGCGAGGCCGAGGCCGGTGGAGCCGGTGGCGCGGTTGCGGGAGCCGTCGCCGCGGGCGAAGCGCTCGAAGAGGGTGGACTGCAGCCCCTCCGGGATGCCGGGGCCGTCGTCGGCGACCGTCACGATGGCCTGGCCGGCCTCGCGGTCCACGGCGAGCGCCGCCGTCACCACGGTGCCCTCGGGGGTGTGCACGCGGGCGTTCGCGAGCAGGTTCATGACGACCTGGTGCAGGCGGGGGGCGTCGCCGACGACCTCGACCGGCTCCTCCGGCAACTGGATGCGCCAGGTGTGGTCGGGGCCGGCGGCGTGCGCGTCGCTGAGGGCGTCGATGAGCAGCAGGGAGAGGTCGACCGGGTCGCGGTCGAGCTCGCGGCCCTCGTCGAGGCGGGCGAGCAGCAGGAGGTCCTCGACGAGGGAGGTCATGCGGGTGGCCTCGGACTCGATCCGGCCGAGCGAACGCGTGACGTCGGCGGGCAGTTCGTGGGGGGCCCGCCGGGTCAGCTCGGCGTAGCCGCGGATGGAGGCCAGGGGGGTGCGCAGCTCGTGGCTGGCGTCGGCGACGAACTGCCGCACCTTCTGCTCGCTCGCCTGGCGGGCGGTGAGCGCCGACGCGACGTGGCCCAGCATCCGGTTGAGGGCGGCGCCGACCTTGCCGACCTCGGTGTGGGGGTCGGTGTCCTCGTCGGGCACACGCACCGAGAGGGCGACGTCGCCGCGGTCGAGCGGCATGTTCGCGACCTGCTCGGCCGTCCCCGTGACGCGCTCCAGCGGCTTCATGGCGAGCCGGACGATGAAGCTGGCGAGCAGGAACGCGAAGATCAGGCCCGCGAGGGTGACGAGGACGATGACGAGCGTGAGCTGGGCGACGGTGGCGTTGACGTCGCTCAACGGGAGTCCGATGATCACGCTGTCGCCGTTGTCCAGTTCGGCTGCTGCGACCCGGTACGAGCCGAGCGCGCTGCCCAGGTCGACCGTGTGCGGCTTCTGGTCGCTGGGGATCGTGAGCAGCGCCATCCCGTTGATGGGGACGGCCTCCGGCTGGAGCGGCTGGTTGTTCGAGGTGCCGGGCGGCCGGTCGGAAAGCACGACCGGCGCGAACAGCAGACCGCCGCTCGCGCTGCGCACGGCACCCAGCGTCCCCGTCGCCTGTCCCGGGGTCTGGACCACCCCGGCCGCCTCGGGAACGGTCGGGCCACCCGCGTTGATCCGGTCGGCGGCGTGCTGCCCCCTGCTGAGCGCGCTGGTGAGCTGCCCGTCGAGGCGATTCATCAGGTAGCTCTGCAGCGCCAGCACGCTCACCGTCCCGATGACCGCGCCGAGCACCGCGAGCATCGCCACGACGGCGAGCACGACGCGGCTGCGGAGCGTCCACGACCGGAACGGACGGAGGCGGGGCCACCGGCCTCCGGGGTCGCCCGCGACGCGGGCACTCGTCATTGCGCGGCCTTGACCATGTAGCCGGCGCCGCGCACGGTGTGGATCATGGCGGGGCGGCCGGCGTCGATCTTCTTGCGCAGGTACGAGATGTAGAGCTCGACCACGCTGGAGGAGCCGCCGAAGTCGTAGCTCCACACGCGGTCGAGGATCTGCGCCTTGCTCAGCACGCGGCGCGGGTTGCGCATCAGGAAGCGCAGGAGCTCGAACTCCGTCGCCGTGAGCTGGATGAGCTCGCCGTCGCGGTGCACCTCGTAGCTGTCCTCGTCCAGCACGAGGTCGCCGACGATCAGCACCGGGTCGTCCTGGTCCGCCACCGCCGCGCGCGACCGACGCAGCAGCCCCCGCAGACGCGCCACCAGCTCCTCCAGGCTGAACGGCTTGGTCACGTAGTCGTCGCCGCCCGCGGTGAGGCCGGCGATGCGGTCGTCGAGGGAGTCCTTCGCGGTGAGGAAGAGCACGGGCGCCTCGTTGCCGTCGGCGCGCATCCGCGAGAGCACCTGGAGCCCGTCGATGTCGGGCAGCATGATGTCGAGCACCACCACGTCCGGCTTGAACTCGCGCGACAGCTGCAGCGCCTGCTGACCCGTGGAGGCCGTGCGGACCTCCCAGTCCTCGTAGTGCAGGGCCATGGCGAGGAGGTCCGTCAGCGTGGACTCGTCGTCGACGACGAGGACGCGGATGGAGCTGCCGTCGGCACGGCGCAGGAGGCTGCGGGGCTGGCTGGAGGCGCTGGAGGCGGCGCGGGCGTTGATGGTCACCTTTCTCATTATGAGGAGCGGTCTTCGCGTCGGCTATGCGAAACCTATGGACAGTCTGAGAGCTGCGGCTCCTCACACGTTCAGCGAAAACATAGGCGCGCCATAACCGGCCGATAGCGGCCGGACCTAGCGTCCCCCCGTCATCACAAGGCCCCCTCACGGTTTGGAAGTCAATGTTCGGGACGTATCTGCGGCGGGAACTCCTCGGCCGCCGCAAGCAGACGGTCATCATAGCGATCGGCATGGCCCTCGCGATCGCACTCGTGATCATCGTCAACGCGGTGTCCGCCGGAGTGAAGGAGGCGCAGGCCAGCGTCCTCCAGTCCGTCTACGGCGTCGGCACCGACATCACGGTCAGCCAGCCCGCCACCGCGGGCAGCGGCACGCCGCAGGCCGGCGGCGGCCGGTTCGACTTCGGCGCCGGCGCCGGGACGGACGCGGGCGGCAGCCGCACCGTCGACACCTCCCGCCTCGAGCCCGCGCGCGGCGCGACCGTCATGGCGTCGAGCACTCTGGCGACGGTGAAGAAGGTGCAGAACGTCTCGGCCGCGGCGGCGGTGCTCTCGCTGACGAACACCAGCTTCAACGGCACCCTCCCCGACTTCCAGCAGCTGCGGCAGGAGCGCGAGGCCGGCCAGGGCGGTGGCGGCGAGGTTCCGAATCCGGCCCCCACCGGCGGCGCGGACGGCGCGGGCGGCAGCTCGTTCACCGTCGACTCGTTCACCGTGCTCGGGCTCGACCCGGCCGGCGAGTCCGTCGGGCCGCTCGCCTCCGTCACGCTCAGCGACGGCCGCACCTTCACGAAGGCCGACGCCGGCAAGGACGTGGTCGTGCTCGACTCCGCGTACGCCAAGACGGCCAGCAAGGCCGTCGGCGACACCGTCACCATCGGCGGCACCGCCTTCAGCGTGATCGGCATCGTCTCGGCGACCGGATCCGACTCCACCACGGCCTCCAACGCCTACATCCCGCTCGACGTGGCCCAGACCCTGTCGGGCCAGACCGACAAGATCTCGTCGGTCTACGTGACCGCGGCCTCCTCGAACGACATCGGCCAGATCAAGACCGACCTGACCGCGGCCCTCCCGGATGCGACCGTCAGCACCCAGGCCGATCTCGCCGCCGACGTCTCGGGATCGCTGGGCAGCGCCGGGGAGCTCATCGGCAACCTCGGCACCTGGCTCTCGATCATCGTGCTCGCCGCGGCGTTCCTCATCGCCATCCTGTTCACCATCTCGGGCGTCACCCGCCGCACCCGCGAGTTCGGGACGCTGAAGGCCATCGGCTGGTCGAACGGCCGCATCGTCGGCCAGGTCGCCGGCGAGTCGGTGGTGCAGGGCGTCATCGGCGGCGGGATCGGCGTGGCCGTCGGCCTCATCGGCGTTCTGATCGTCAACCTCGTCTCGCCCACTCTGACCG
>JAEWDJ010000032.1 GCA_023390155.1 Actinomycetes bacterium
ACTCAAGGGAGAGTCCCCATGCACCTCAGGAAACCACTTGCCGCGGTCGCCGTCCTGGCCGCGATCGGTCTCGCCGCCACCGGCTGCTCCAGCGGCGGCGGCTCGTCGTCCGGGCCGGTCGAGCTGACGGTCTGGACCGGCTTCACGGGCGGCGACGCCCCCGGCTACGAGCAGATCGTGAAGGACTTCAACGCCTCGCAGAAGAAGATCAAGGTCACGATGTCGGCCGAGCCGTGGGACACCATCCAGCAGAAGCTGCCCTCGGCGTGGATGACCGGGCAGGGTCCGGACATCGCCGCTCCGTCGTCCGACCCGAACGTGATCGCGCAGTACGTCAAGACCAAGTCCGTGCTCCCGATCACCCTCACCGGCGAGGGGGACGCGAAGATCAACAGCGGCGATTTCGCTCCGGCCCTGGTCGACGAGTTCACCTACGACGAGAAGCTCTACGCGGTGCCGGCCAACTTCGCCACGCTGAGCCTCTACTACAACAAGGCCCTGTTCTCGGCCGCAGGGGTGACCCCGCCGACGACCGTCGCCGAGCTGCAGGACGCCGCGAAGAAGCTGACCAAGGACGGCACTTACGGTCTGGTGCTCGCCGACAACAACACCATCCAGATGTGGCCGGTGCTCCAGTGGCTCTCCGGCGGGGACATCGTCGACAAGAAGAACTGCAGCGTGCTCTCCAGCGACGCCGGCCGCGACAGCCTGCAGCCGTGGGTGGACCTGGTCGTGAAGGACAAGATCTCGCCCGTCGGCCTCACCGGCGCCGAGGCGGACGCCCTCTTCTCGGCCGGCAAGGCCGCGATGGAGATCAACGGTCCGTGGGCGGCACCCGGCTACAAGAAGGCCGGGATCGACCTCGGCATCGTGACCGTGCCGCTGGCCGTCGACGGCAAGCCGGTCACCTTGGGCTCGACGGCACCGCTCGCCATCTCCGCGAAGACCAAGCACCCGCAGGAGGCGCAGGAGTTCCTCGCCTACTGGACCGGCAAGACGGCCCAGAAGAAGTTCTCGCTGTCGACCGGCTTCCCGTCGCTGCGGACCGACCTCGCGGACGACGCCGAGCTGAAGGCCGACCCGGTGGTCTCGGTGTTCTCGCAGCAGGCCGCGACATCGCGTCTGTATCTGCCGCAGGTTCCGCAGGCGACCCAGGTCGATTCCGACGCGTACGTGCCGATGATCGGCAGCCTGACGCGCGGGACCTCGATCGACACCGGCACGAGCGACGCGACGAAGAAGATCGACGAGCTCACGGGCTGCTCCGCCAAATGACCGTCGTGACGAAGGTCCGGGAGTCGCAGGTCGGCTCCCGGACCGGGCTCGAACGGCAGAGCCGCGCTCGCCGCCGGTTCCGGCTGAGCCCCGCCCTGTTCTTCCTCGCCCCCAGCTTCCTGATCCTGGGCGTCTTCGTCCTCTGGCCGATCCTGGTCTCGTTCTGGTACAGCCTCCACGACTGGACCATCGGAGCCGACACGCAGCCGTTCGTCGGCCTCGACAACTACATCGCCCTCACCCAGAACCCGCAGTTCTGGGGAGCGCTGCTCCACACGATCGTGATCACCGTGGTGTCGGTGGCGGGCATCGTCCTCCTCGGCCTCGCGCTCGCGCTGGCGCTCGCCAAGGAGGGGCTCGGGACGCGCATGATCCGATCCGCCTTCTTCTTCCCGACCGTCGTCTCGCTCACCTCGATCGGCCTGGTCTGGCGGTTCCTGCTCGACCCGGAGCTCGGGCTGGTCGGCTCGATCACCTCGGCGCTGGGGCTCGGCAACGTGGGCTTCCTGCAGTCGCCGCAGCTGGCGCTCCCCACCATCATCTTCGTGAACATCTGGAAGAGCGCGGGCTTCGTGATGATCATCCTGATCGCCGGCCTGAAGGGCATCCCGGGCGAGCGCTACGAGGCAGCGCGCCTCGACGGGGCGGGCTCGTGGGCACTGCTGCGGTACATCACGCTCCCGGCGCTCCGGCCGACCCTCCTGTTCGGCACCCTCATCATGACGATCCAGTCGTTCCAGCTGTTCGATCTGGTCTACGTGATGACCGGGGGAGGGCCGCTGTTCTCCACGGACACCCTCGTGACGATGCTGTTCCGCGAGGGCTTCGTCAACTTCCACACGGGTACCGCGGCGGCGATCTCCTGGGCCCTCTTCCTCGTGATCGTCGTGATCTCCGCCCTGCAACTCAGAATCTTCAGGTACAACGATGTCGACTGACACCCTCCGCAGGCCGTCCGGCCGATCCGCCGCCCGTCGAGAAGGAGCGTCCACCGCGACGACGGTCTCGAAGTGGGTCTTCCTCGCGGTCGGCCTCGTCTTCGCGCTCGTCCCGTTCATCTGGATGCTCTCCACCTCGTTCCGCACCGAGCGCGACCTCTTCAGCAACCCGGCCAGCCTGCTCCCGACCGAGTGGACTCTGCACGGCTACCAGGGCGTGTGGCAGCAGCTGCCCTTCCTCCTGCTGGTGTTCAACACGATCGTCTTCGCCGGCGTCACCACCGTGTTGACCCTGCTGTTCGACTCCATGTGCGCGTACGCGCTCGCCCGGATCGACTTCCGTGGGCGGACGATCGCGTTCTGGCTCGTGCTCGTCACCCTGATGGTTCCGTTCCAGGTGACGCTGATCCCGGTCTTCGTCGAGCTGTTCCACCTCCAGTGGCTGAACACCTATCAGGGGCTGATCATCCCGCGGGCCACGAGCGCGTTCGGCATCTTCCTGTTCCGGCAGTTCTTCATCTCCATCCCGCGCGAGCTCGACGAGGCCGCGCGGATCGACGGCGCCGGACATCTCCGGATCTACTGGAAGATCATCCTGCCGCTGGCCAAGCCGGCGATCGCGACCGTCGCCGTCCTCAACTTCACGGCCCTCTGGAACGACCTGCTCTGGCCGTTGGTGGTCACCAGCACGCCGGAGATGCGGACGCTCCCGGCCGGGCTCGCCCTCTTCGGCGGTCAGCACGTGACCGACCACGCGGTGCTGATGGCGGGGGCGGTCATCTCGCTCCTCCCCATCGCCATCGCCTTCTTCCTCGCCCAGCGGTATTTCGTCGCGGGCGTCGCAACGACAGGACTCAAGTGACCACAGACATCGACGGATTCCCCCATGACCAGCTGCGCTGGCTGATCGGCATCGAGGACACCTGCGTGTATCCGTCACCGGGCTCGGTGATGGGCCCGCTCAACGAGTTCGAGCTCACCGCGCACGACGAGCACTGGCGCGACGACCTGGATGCGGCGGCCGCCCTCGGCGCCACCGGCCTGCGCTACGGCGTGAGCTGGCCCCTCGTCCACCCGGCGCCCGGGAGTTTCGACTGGAGCGCACTGGACGAGCGGATCGACTACGCGGTGCGCGAGCTCGGGCTGACCGTCATCGCCGACCTCGTCCACTACGGCACGCCGACCTGGCTTCCCGGCTCGTTCGTCGATCCCGGGTTCCCCCGGGCGCTGGAGGAGTTCTCTGCGGCGTTCGCCGAGCGGTACCGGGGTGTCGTCGACCACGTCACCCCCCTCAACGAGCCGCTGACGACCGCGTCGTTCTGCGGTCTGCGCGGCGTCTGGCCGCCGGCTCTGACGGGGTGGACGGGGTGGACGGCGGTGGTGCTCGGGATCGCGCGCGGCGTCCAGCGCTCCGCCGCGGCCATCCGCCGGGTCAACCCCGATGCCGTGATCGTGCACGTGGAGGCGTCGACGATCTACGAGACGGCCGATGACGGACTGGCCGACGAGGTGGAGCTGCTGCGCGCGCTCGCGACGCTCCCGACCGATCTCATCCTCGGCCTGGTCGACGAGGGGCACCCGCAGCGCGGCTGGCTGATCGAGCACGGGGCGCCCGCCGAGTGGCTGGCCGAGCTGCGCGACGGCGCCGCGGGTGTCGACCTGATGGGGGTCAACTACTACCCCGACCTCACTCCGCGGATCCTGGAGGATGCCGGCGGCATCGTGCGGCAGGTGACCGTCAACCGATGGAGCGACGGCCTCGACGCCGTCCTGCGCAGCTGGGAGGAGCGCTACGCGCTGCCGATGCTGGTCACCGAGACGAGCATCGAGGGCACGCACCAGGTGCGGCGCGACTGGTTGGAGGCGGCCACGGCCACGGTGCGCGCCCTTCACGCGGAGGGCATGGACATCCGCGGGCTGACCTGGTGGCCGCTGCTCGACTTCGTCGACTGGTCCTTCGCATCCGGGGGTCGCAACGTGGAGGAGTTCGTGCTCGACCCGGACGTCTCGCGCGACGCGACCGCCGAGACGTTCGCCGACACCGGCCAGGGGCTCACCCCGTTCCTGCGCAGGATGGGCCTGTTCGAGCTGACCGAGGAGCACGACGGCGGGATGACCCGCACCCCCACGGTCGCCGCGGCCGCGTTCCCGCGCGATGCCGGCACCCTCTCGACGCCGGCACCCTCTCGACGAAAGGCGGCCGCTCGATGAGCGACAGAACTCTTCCCCGGGCGACGCAGCTCGCCGTGTCCCGCCCGCGTCCGCAGCTCCTCCGCGCCCGGTGGGCCGAGCTCGACGGCCGGTGGGGCTTCGCCCACGATGACCGGAACGCCGGCCTGAGCGAGGGCTGGTTCCGTCCTGGCCATGAGCTGTCCGGGAGCATCACCGTCCCGTTCCCGCCGGAGAGCGCGGCCTCGGGGGTCGCGGACGACCGCTTCCACGACGTGGTCTGGTATCAGCGCGAGATCCCGTGGGAGACGGTGCTGGCGGCCGGGTTCGACGACGAACGGCCGAGGCTCCACCTGCGCTTCGGCGCCGTCGACTATCGCGCTCGGGTGTGGGTCGGCGGGGCGCTGGTGGGCGAGCACGAGGGCGGGCACGTGCCCTTCGCGTTCGACATCACCGACGCGGTCGTCCCGGGCGAGCCGGTGCTCGTCACCGTGCGGGCGGAGGACCGGGCGGCCGATGTCGAGCAGCCGCGCGGCAAGCAGGATTGGCAGGAGGACGCCCACGTCATCTGGTATCGCCGGACGACCGGGATCTGGCAGCCGGTCTGGCTGGAGGCGACGCCCGCCCAGCACGTGGTGCAGCAGCACTACGTCGCGGAGCTCGACCGCGCCTCCGTCTCGTACGAGGTCAGGCTCGCCCTGCCTCCGGAGGCGGGCACCCGCTGCCATGTCGAGCTCCTCCTCGGCGAGCAGACGATCGGCGAGACCTCCTCCGTCGTCCTGGGGCAGCGCCACACCGGATCGGTCCTGATCCCCCGGCTGCAGAACGGCCAGGACCGCGAGCGGCTGCTCTGGTCGCCCGAGTCGCCGCAGCTCATCGACGTCGTCGTCACCCTGGAGGTGGATGGCGAACCCGGCGATGCCGTCGCCGGGTACCTCGGGCTCCGCTCGACCGGGGTGCGCGACGGCCACTTCGTGCTGAACGGCTTCCCCCGCCCTCTGCGCTCCGTGCTCAGCCAGGGCTACTGGCCTGCGTCGCACCTGGCCGCGCCGAGCGAGGCGGCGCTGCGGGAGGAGGTGCAGCTGATCCTCGACCTCGGTTTCGACTCGGCCCGCGTCCACCAGAAGCTCGAGGACCCGCGGTTCCACTACTGGGCCGACCGGCTCGGCCTGCTGCTCTGGGGCGAGGCGCCGGCCGCCTACCGCTTCTCCAGCACCGCGGTCGAGCGCCTGACCGCCGAGTGGCTGGCCGCGCTCGATCGCGACCGGTCGCATCCCTCGATCGTCACGTGGGTGCCCATGAACGAGAGCTGGGGGATCCAAGACGTCGCCCGGCAGCCCGCCCAGCGCGCCTTCGCCCGCGCGCTCGTGGAGCTGACGCGGGCGATCGATCCCACCCGGCCGGTCATCTCCAACGACGGCTGGGAGCATCTGGAGTCGGACATCCTCACGGTCCACGACTACGACCACGACGCGGAGACGATCCGCGCGCGGTATCGCGATGCGGGCGCCGCCACGGCGCTGCGCGCGGGCACCGGACCCGCCGGCCGACAGATGGTGCTCGACGCGGAGACGGCCGAGGACGCGCCCCTGATGCTCACCGAGTTCGGCGGGATCGAGTTCGTACCGGAGTCCGCGGGGGCCACCGCCGACAGCTGGGGGTACTCGAGGGCCGGATCGGCGACGCAGTTCGAGCAGAGCCTCGGCGCCCTCTACGAAGCGCTCCGCGCGAGCACCGTCCTCGCCGGCACCTGCTACACCCAGCTCACCGACACGATGCAGGAGGCGAACGGGCTGCTCACGGAGGACAGGCGTCCCAAGCTGCCGGTCGAGACGATCCGCGCGATCGTGCGCGGCCACTAGGGCGCGCCTGGCCCGCCGGAGGGAATGGGCTACGGTAAGGAAGCACCCGGGGTCGGACCCGCGGAGGAGGGAATCGCGCATGCCAGGTCAGGGCCGAGTGCGACGCGTCACCCTCCGCGACATCGCCGACAAAGTGGGGGTGACCCCGTCCGCCGTCTCGATGGCCCTCGCCGACAACCATCGCATCGGCGTCGACACCCGCAAGGCCGTCCAGGCCGCCGCGGCCGAGCTCGGCTATGTGCCCAGCTCGGCCGCGCGCGCCTTGCGCAAGCAGCACGCCGGCACCATCGCCCTCATCGTGCCGACGACGGCGACGCACGTGTTCGGGCACAGCTACTTCATGCACGTGCTGGAGGGCACCTCCTCGGTCGCGAACGAGCACGACGTGCAGCTCCTCGTCTCGACGAACCCCGACAACGACCACGGGCTCGCCGCCTACGAGCGGGTCATGCGCTCGCACAGCGCGGACGGAGCCATTCTGACGAGTGCCGCCATCTACGATCCGACGGTCGAACGGCTGATCGCGAGCGGACTCCCGGTCGTGATGATCGGGAGCTTCCCCACCCTCCCCTCGGCGGTCACGGTGGGCATCGACGACCGGAGGGCGTCGCGGGCGATCACCGAGCACCTCATCGCGGTGCACGGCCGGCGTCGCCTGCTCCACATCTCCGGCACGCTCGACCACCAGACGGGCGTCGACCGCCGGGACGGGTTCCTGGACGCGGTGCGGGAGCACGGGATCGAGGCGGACTCCCTCATCGTCGAGGGCGATCTGAGCGAAGAGTCCGGAGCGGCTGCGGTGACGGGACTCGGCGACGGGGTCGAGCGCATCGACGGGGTCGTGGCGGCGAACGACGACATGGCCTTCGGTGCCCTGGGGGTCCTTCGGGGCCGCTCGATCGACGTACCGGGAGGCGTCTCCATCGTGGGGTTCGACGACTTCGGCCTCGCCCGGGTGACCACGCCCAGCTTGACGACCGTGCGGGTGCCCGCGCAGCGGCTCGCACGGCTGGCGACGACACGGCTCTTCGAGATCATGGAGAACGGTGCGGGCGGCGGCTGGCAGCGGCACGAGGTCGACGTGCAGCTCGTCCTCCGGCAGTCATGCGGTTGCCAGCCGATGGACGGTTCGCCGTCGGACGCAGCCGTGCTGCCGATCTGACACGGCACCCCTTCCCCTTGCGCGGGTGGCTCCTCTACACTCGCGGTGGGGATGTTTAATCGATAAAGCACGGATACGGCGTTTCTGTTCGCCGGAATGTTTTAACGATTGAGCACTCCGTCCGACGCAATGACGCTCGAAAGGAAGGCAGTCCATGTACACCGAGTCACCACCGGTCCGCAGGCGGTTCCTCACCACCGCCCTCGGCATCCTCGTCCTCGTCCTCGCCCTGCTCACCGCACCCCTGATGGCGACCGCGCCGGCCCAGGCCGCGACCGACGGACCGTGCGACATCTACGCCGCCGGCGGCACGCCGTGCGTCGCCGCCTACAGTCCCGCCCGCGCGCTCTACGCCTCCTACAACGGTCCGCTGTATCAGGTGAAGCGCGCATCCGACGGCGCTGTCAGGAACATCGGCGTGCTCGCGGCCGGCGGCTCCGCCGACGCAGCCCAGCAGGACTCCTTCTGCGCCGGCACGAGCTGCGTGATCCCCGTGCTCTACGACCAGTCGCCCAACCACAACGACCTCACCCCGGCCCCGGCCGGCGAGCAGGGGGCGGCCAACGCGCCGGCCGACGCGTCCGCGCTGCCGATCACGGTCAACGGCGCGAAGGCGTACGGTCTCTACCTCCCGCCAGGGGTCGCGTACCGTCGCTCGAGCACGGTCACCATCGGGACGGCGCGCGGCGCCAGCCCCGAATCGATGTACGAGGTCGCCAGCGGCACCAACGTCAACAGCGCGTGCTGTTCCGACTTCGGAAACGTCGAGACCGACACCGTGGACACGGGGGCCGGTCACATGGACACGCTGAACCTCTCCACGCTGGGAGCCGTCGGCGCCACCGGGCACGGCCCGTGGGTGCAGGCGGACCTGGAGGAAGGTGTGTTCCAGGGCAAGACCGCGGTCTGGACCCCGAACCAGGGCAACGCCTCCAAGTTCGTGACTGCCGTCCTGAAGAACAACGGCGTCGACACGTTCGCGCTCAAGGGCGGCAACGCTCAGGCGGGGGCGCTCTCCACCTGGTACGACGGCGCCCTGCCGGATGGCGTCGATCGGTTCGGCAGCACCTGGAAGCCGATGAAGCTGGAGGGCTCGGTCGGTCTCGGTGCCGGCGGGGACAACTCCAACCGCGGCACCCAGTCGTTCTTCGAAGGCGTGATGACCACCGGGTACGCGACCACCGCGACCGAGAACGCCGTGCAGGCCAACATCGTCGCGCAGCACTACGACGGCGTCAGCACCGGAGGCGGCCCCGGCCGGCAGATCGTCGGCCCGGGCGGCAAGTGCGTCGATGTCGCGGGCGATGACACCGGGGGCAACCTCGCCGTCGTCCAGCTCTGGGACTGCAAGCAGCTCGCGGCCGACCAGCACTGGGCCGGCAGCATCATCGGCACCGGGACGTTGAGCACGCTCGGGCGCTGCCTCGATGTCGACGGAAACGTCACGACGCTGGGCACCGGGGTCGAGCTCTACGACTGCAACGGCGTGGGAGGCCAGCAGTGGCTCCCGCAGGCCGACGGGTCCATCAAGAACCCGGCCTCCGGCCTGTGCCTCGATGCGCCGAACGGCACCACCGCCAACGGCACCCCGCTGCGCATCTGGACCTGCAACGGCGCCGCCGCCCAGAAGTTCGCGGTGACGACGCCGATCCTGCACCCGGTCTCCGGTGCGCCGCCCAAGTGCGTCGACGTCGCCGGCAACGACCTGAACGTCAACAACCAGCGCGTCCAGCTCTGGACCTGCCAGAACATCGTCACGGGCGCGCCCGGCGGCAACGCCGAAGCGCGCGACCAGCAGTGGATCTACTCACCGGCCGACCAGTCGGTGCGCACGATCGGCCGCTGCCTCGACGTCATCGACAACTCGACGACGATGGGCGCAGGCGTCCAACTGCACGACTGCAACGGCGTGGGCGGTCAGCACTGGGTGCCGCAAGCCAACGGCGCCCTGCTGAACCCGGCGTCGAACTTCTGCCTCGACGCGCCCAACGGTGCGACGGCCGACGGCACGGCCCTGCGCATCTGGGACTGCAACGGAGCCCCCGCGCAGACGTTCACGCTGAATTGATCGTCGAGTCCTGATCACCGGGTCCGGGGAGGACGGTCTGGTCCTCCCCGGGCTCGATGGTGGGCGATGACGGGGGCACGGGCGAGCGGAGGCCGACGAGCTCCCGACACCGGGCAGTAGACTTGCTTCGAGCGAGCTAAATCACCTGGGCGTCCGCCGTCGTCGGTCGAATGTCCCGCCCACGTGACGGCGAAAGGAGTCACATGCCACTGCGGTCGGACTGGTCGACGCGGGCGTGCACGATCGCGCGCGGGATCGACGTCGTGGGAGACCCGTGGACCCTCCTGATCCTGCGGGAGGCGTTCGCGGGCGCGCTGCGCTTCGACGAGTTCGCCGCCCGCACCGGGATCAGCGACAAGGCTCTCAGCGCCCGGCTCAAGGATGCGGTCTCGGCGGGCCTCATCGAGCGGGTCGAGATCACGGACGGGCCCCGGCCGCGAGCCGAGTACCGGCTCACCGAGTCGGGGTCGGACGCGCTGCCGATCCTGCATGCCTTCGCCCTGTGGGCCGACAAGCATGCGCCCCACCCCGAGCGGGGCGCGCTCGGTATCAACTGCCGCACATGCGGTGCGCGCGCGCAGAGCGCCGACGTGTGCTTGTCGTGCGGGAGTCGGCTCACCGCCGAGAACACGCGGTGGACGCGACCCGGCGAGTGGGACGGGGCACAAGTCGACCTCGTCGGCGCTCAGCAGTCGTAAGAGGTGCTGAATCCACCAAGCTTTCTCGAAGAAAGCTAGACTCGACGCATCGGGGTCGAGTCGAGAGGTGGAACGGGTGCGGATCCTTGTTGTGGGCGCCGGCGCTGTCGGTGGGTATTTCGGGGCGCGACTGATACAGGCGGGTACCGACACGGCTTTTCTGGTGCGGTCGGCACGGGCGCAGAGCCTCGCCGGAACGGGGTTGGCTCTGGTGGAGCCGGACGGCTCCCGCGTGACGGTCGCCGCGCGTGCCCTGACGGCGACGCAGCTCGCCGAGCCGTGGGATGTGGTGCTCGTCGCGGTCAAAGGCTCGTCGCTCGATGGTGCGATGGACGACGTCGCGCCCGCCGTCGGTGACAGCACGGCCGTGCTGCCCCTGCTCAACGGCATCGGTCACCTCGCCCGGCTGGTCGATCGTTTCGGAGCGGGACGCGTCCTCGGAGGAGTGTGCGAGGTCGCGACCGAGCTGGCGCCCGACGGTGCGATCCGGCAGCTCGTCCCCGGAGGGATGATCCGGTTCGGTGAGCTCGACGGCTCGTCCTCGGCCCGTGTCGCCGGGATCGCGCAGGCGTTCGCGGCTGCACCGTTCGCCAGCCGCACCTCGGAGACCATCGTGCAGGATATGTGGGAGAAGTGGCTCTTCATGGCGTCGGGAGGAGCGGTGGGCGTCCTCCTCGGCGGCTCCGTCGGCGACATCGCAGCGGTCCGCGGCGGCGCCGCGGCGGAGGCCCGGGTCGTCGACGAGGCGCTGGCCGTGCTGGAGGCGGCCGGACACGCTGCGCGAGCCGAGGCGGCCGCGCGGGTCCGATCGGTCCTCACCGCGGAAGGCTCGCCGTTCACGACCTCGCTGTTCCGCGACTTCCGCGCGGGGCGACCCACCGAGGGGGAAGAGGTGCTCGGTGACTTCGTCGACGTGGCAGAACGACACGGGGTGCCGGTCCCTCTGCTCGCGGCCGCGGCGGTCCGCCTGCGCGTCGCATCGACGGGACGGGGCGCCGAGGCGTGAGCACGGAAGCCTCTCTCGTCGACCTTGACCGCTCGACCGGGCGGAGGCGCGCGGCGGTCGCCGTCGTCCTCATCACGGTCTTCATGAGCAACCTCGACCTCTGGGTCGTCAACGTTGCGATCACCGCGATCGGCCGCGACCTGCCCGGCAGCTCGCTGGGCGGACTGTCGTGGGTCATCAACGGCTACTCCATCGCTCTCGCCGCACTGCTCATCGTCGCGGGGCGTGCAGCGGACCGATATGGCGTCACGCGGATCTTCCAGGCGGGACTCATCGTCTTCACCCTGGCCTCCGTCCTGTGCGCGGTCGCTCCGGACCTCGTCGTCCTCGTCGTCTTCCGCATCCTGCAGGGCATCGGCGGCGCGATGGTGACCACGGCTTCATTGAGCCTTCTGCTGAAGGTCACCGAGCCGGAGCGCCGGGCCCATGCGGTGCGGGATTGGGCCGCGGTCGGCGCCCTCGCCGCCGCGACGGGTCCCACGATCGGCGGGCTCCTGGTGACGGTGGACTGGCGATGGGTCTTCCTCATCAACCTGCCGATCGGGATCGTCGCGATCGTCCTGACCGCGGTGCGCGCGCCGAGGCTGCCCGGCCGCACGGGGGCACCGCATCCGGACCTGCTCAGCGCCGTCTTGCTCTCCCTCGCGGTCGCTGCTCTGGTGGCGTCGATCGTGCAGCTCCCGGACCAGGGCTTGACGGTCGCGACGGCCATCGTCGTTCTGGTGTTCGTCCTCGCAACGGGGCTGTTCGTCCTCCGGTCCCGGAAACACGCGAACCCGCTGATCGACCCTGCGCTGTTCCGGCTCCGCGGATTCCCGACCGTCAACGCCGCCATGCTGATCTTCTCGGCCGGCTTCGGCATCATGCTGCTCTCCAACTCGCTCTGGCTGCAGAACGTGTGGCACTTCGGCCCGGTCCTCACCGGTCTCGCCATGGCGCCGGGACCGCTGATGGTCCCGGTCACGACGGCGATCCTGCGACGGTTCGGGCGGAGGGTGCGACCGATCGTCTTCGTCGTCGCCGGAGGTGTCGTCTTCGGCGCGGGGATGGTCTGGGGCATCGTGATGCGCACCGCCGAGGTCGAGTACGCCGCCGTCCTGCTTCCGCAGCTCATCGCCGGCGGGGTCGGGATCGGGCTCGCCATCGGGAACCTGCTGGCGACCGGGTCGGCTCTCCTCCCCGACGAGCACTCCGGTGCGGGGAGCGGAGTCCTGAACACCGCCCGCCAGATCGGCGCCAGCGTGGGTGTCGCCGTCATCGTCACGGCGCTGGCCGCGACCGGGCAGTCGATCGCCGGGTTCGACATCGCATGGGCGGTCGCCGCGGCATGCGGGTTCGTGCTCGCCGTGCTGGCGCTCGTCGTGTCGCGGGTGCCCGGTAGCCGGGGTGCCTCGTGAGCCGTCCCGTCGCCGAGCCGGCATCGCGCGGCGGGCGTCAGACCTTCTTCGTGGTGGTCACGGGCAGCGTGCTGGCGTCGCTCGACCTGTTCATCGTGAACATCGCGTTCGGGTCCATCGGCGCGTCGTTCCCCGAGGCGGGCTCGCGGGAACTGGCGTGGGTCCTGAACGCGTACGGGATCGCCTTCGCCGCTCTCCTCGTTCCGTTCGGACGCATCGCGGACACGATCGGCCGTAAGCGCGTCTTCACGGCCGGGCTCATCGTGTTCGCCGTCGCGAGCGCGGTCTGCGCTCTGGCGCCGTCGCTCTGGATCCTCGTCGTCGCCCGGGCTGTGCAGGGCGCGGGTGCCGCCGCCGTCATCCCCACCAGCCTCGGGCTGCTGCTCTCCTCGGCCCCGCCCGCCGACCACAAGCGGCTGGTCAGCATCTGGGCGGCGACGGGATCGATCGCCGCGGCCCTGGGGCCGACGGTCGGCGGGCTGCTGGTCCAGTTCGGCTGGAGGTGGATCTTCCTGATCACGGTGGTGCTCGCGGCGCCCGCGCTCGCCCTCGTCGGCAGGGTGCGGGCGCACCCCGGGCGCGGCGGACCTCTCCCGGACCTCCTGGGCTCCGCGGCGCTCGCGCTGTCGGCCGGACTGCTCGTCTGGGTCGTCTCGTACAGCTCCGATCCCGACACGACCGTCCTCGGGCTGAGCGTCGCCGCCGGGGCGGCAGCCGTCCTCGCCGCCGTGTTCGTCTGGAGGAGCCGCCGGGCCCGCGTGCCGGCCGTCGACCTCCGGGTCTTCACGGCACGCGGATTCCGCTTCGCCTCAGTGGGGATGCTGTTCTTCTACGCCGCGTTCGGCATCATGCTGGTCAGCGCGCCCCTCGTGCTGACCGGCGCGCTCGGCCTTCCTCCCGCGCTCGCCGGGCTGGCGTTCGGTGCTGGTCCGGCCGCGGCCGTCGTCTCCACCCTGGCGGCCGGGCGGCTGCCCGCGACGCCCCGGACGCTCGGAATCCTGGGCGGAGCGCTCTTCGCGGCAGGGGGCGCCTGGTGGCTGGCGGTCCTGGTGCCGACGGGGTCTCTGTGGTGGGGCTACGTGCCGGGCATCGTGCTGACGGGGCTCGGCGCGGGTGTCGCGCAGACGTCGTTCATCGCGGGAGGGACGGCGAGCCTCCCCGC
>JAEWDJ010000117.1 GCA_023390155.1 Actinomycetes bacterium
CTTCGACGTCCGCCTCCGCCGGCAGCTGCGGCGTGTTCTGGATGGCGGCGAACAGCGCCGCCTTCAGCTCGGGCCGCGGCTCGACGGGCTCGGCGGCGAGGCCGAGCTGCGCCGCGACGTCCTCGAAGTCGCGGGCCTCCTGCTCGTTCTCCGCGCCCAGCTCGGCGCCGAGGCGCGCAGGGGTGCGGCGGCTCTCGTCGGTCATCGTGTCACCCCCAGTTCCTCTCGCAGCCGTATCATCGCATCGCGCAGCCGTGTCTTCGCTGTGCCCAGGGGGATCCCCAGTTCGGCGGCGACCTCGCTCTGGCTGAGGCCGCCGTAGTAGGCGAGGGTGACGGCCTGCCGCTGCGCGTCGCTCAACGCCGCCATGGCCACCTCCACTCTCTCGTGCTCCACTCGGACCTCGACCGTCTCGGCCACCTGGTCGTACGCCGTGGGAAGGTCTCGGATGCCCACGGCGGTGTCCCGGTCGCGCGCCGCCTGGGACGCCCGGATCCGGTCGATCGCGCGACGGTGGGCCATGGTCATGATCCACGTCACCGCTCGACCTTTGTTCGGATCGAAACGCGAAGCGGATTGCCACGCCTCGAGGAAGACCTCCTGGGCCACCTCCTCCGACTGCGCTGCGTCGACGAGGACGCGGCGGATGAGCCCGAGGACGCGGGACGCGGTGTGGTCGTAGAAGGCCGAGAACGCCTGCTGGTCACCGGTCGCCGTGCGAACGAGGAGCGCATCGAGATCCGGCGCCGCGGCGTCGTCCACGTCGTCTCCGCTCTGTCTGCCGGCCCTGCGGGGCGCCACCGCCCCTCGGCGGGGACAGTAGTGCCGGGCCGCAGAACGCCTCTCGGCGCGAGGCCGCTCGGAGCGGCAAGTTTTGGAGCCCGGGGTTACTGCGGCCCGGCTCCATCAATAGTACACAAGCCTCGGCAGACCTCCACGGCGTGGCGTTCGCCGCCCGAGAACGGGAATCCGCTGAGTGCGGGAAGCCTCCGCGCGTCGCCCGTCAGTCGAGGGAGTCGGAGCGCCAGAGGCGCGCGCACGCCGTGAGCTCCTCCGCCGTCGTGGTGAACCGCAGCGCCCGCGTGGTCAGCTCCGCGGCACGGTCGGAGTCGAGCACCACATCCCGGTCGTCCGCCACCGCCGCCGCACCCGCCGCCGTCACCCGGCAGAACGCCGCCGCCCGGTCGAGAGCGCCCGCGAAGTCGCCCTCGAACAGTCCGCGCAGGATCAGGTCCGCGAGCTCGGTGATCTCGGCCGGCCCTGCCGGCGTCGGCGCCCCCGCGACCACCGGGTCGATGGAGGTGAGCACCTCGGTGCCGCGCTGGTAGAGCAGCGCCGTGCCCTCCGCATCCTGCCGGATCAGCAGCCGCAGCAGGTAGATGCGCCACAGCGCTCCCGGGAGGCTCTTCGCGTTCGACCGCGACCACAGCTCGGCCAGCGCGTCGATCCCGTGCGCATCCGTGTAGGCGACGAGCCGATCCACGACCTCCGGGTCCGGGTTCTCCCGCACCCGCGCGAGCAGCGCCCGCGCCGTCTCGTGCGCGACCCGACTGATCTGCGCCGGATCCTCCCCGCCCAGGAACGCCTCGAACATCCCCCCGGGGAACGTGACGGGCTTGTGGTGTCGTTCAGCCATTGCCCCATTGTCCCCCGCCGGCGACCCGGCCGTGCGCGAGCACGGGGGATCCACGATAGATTGGTCAGCGATCGGGCCTGTAGCTCAGTTGGCAGAGCATCGGACTTTTAATCCGCGGGTCGTGGGTTCGAGCCCCACCGGGCCCACTCAGTGAACCGAAGGGATTCACGCCCCTCGGGGCCGACTCGACCGCGAGTGCGATAGCTTCGCATCGTGGATCGGAGCGAACGAGTCACCCTGCCGGAGGCGCGCATCCACCCCCACTGGCTGCCGCGCGTGGGCATGCTCATTCCCACCGGCGTGATCTCGATCGCATCGATCACGGCCGTTCAGCAGAACGTGAACGCCGCCGCCGTGACGGTCGCCGTCATCCTCACCTCATCGAGTCTTTACGTCGCCGCACGATGGATCCTTTTCGCGGGAATCCGACGACACGGCGATCGAGTCATCGTCACGGGGATGCTGTGGTCGCACAGCATCCCCTTGCGGCAGGTCGACCGCGTCAGCGGGGGCTACTCATCCATCCGCTGGCACACCTTGTCCGGGATCCGCCTGATCACTCCGCTCAGCGCCCTGTGGTCGAAACCGCACTCCCTGCCGGATGTGACGGAGTACAACAACAAACGGTTGAAGATCCTCCGCGCCTGGGTCACGGAAGCACGGAACGCCGGTCCGCCCCAGTGGATGGACCGTGTCTAACCATGTTGCGAGTGCTCTCGCGAGCGACGTGAATTCGGGTTCAGCGACCTGCGGGTAGGGAGCTGGCTTCACAGGCAGCTACCGCTACATCGGCGGTCGATGCAGCAGGGATCCCTGTGGGAGCGCGGGCAGCTCGTGGCCTCAGCGTCACCGCGACAACGGGAGACGCGCAGGGATTGCGAGCGCGCATCGCACCGGAAGCTCGTCGAAAGCAAGCTGCCCGACGCCGAAGCCGGGTTCGGCTGGTTCGCCTGCGGCCCGGGGGCCGACGAGCCCCGTCCGTAGAGCCGTCCGCCGTCTCTCCGCCTTGCGCTCCCCCGCACCGCATGCACTAGACTCGCCACACCCCAATGACAGCGCTGTCACACAGCCTGTCGCCCATTGCGGTCACCGGTCCTAGCCGGCCCGCCGTCGTTGAAGGAGACGACATGGCGTCACGACCATCCACCCGCTGGCGAGCGCGGCTCTCGCGTGCGCGACGAGCGGCGATCGCGGGTGTCGGAGCGATCGGGATCGCGGTGCCGCTGGCGGTCGGCGGGGCGGCGCTGCCCGCGCAGGCGGCCGGATCCGCTCCCGCGTTCGGGGCGCCGGATTCGACGGCCGCCGACTATTACGGTGCCCTGCTGCGGCACACGCAGTGGGTGAACACCGTGTGGGACGCGTCGATCGGTGCGTACAAGCTGGCGGACTTCGACTTCGCGGTGGTGCTGGGCAACGCGGTGCTCGTGACGCACGGCGACTACGACGCCCAGCTGGCCGGGATCTCGAAGGAGGACCTGCGGCAGCGCACGGTGGCCACCATCCAGCACTACGCCGCGACGAATCGTTTCGTCGATCCGAAGGGCACGTGGGGCAAGCAGCTGTTCTGGGACTCGACGTTCCAGTCCTACTTCCTCGACGCGGGGCGGCTCCTGTGGGACCAGCTCGACGGCACCACGCAGGCGAACCTGAAGAAGATCGCCGCGGGGCAGTCCGCCTACACCGCCGATCTGGACTACGGGCGCGACCCGATGTCGGGGTCGTGGACGGCGGAGTGGCCGGACGGGCGGCACGAGGACGACACGGCGCTGGAGGAGTCGGGCGTGTACACGCAGGCGCTCGCGCCGGGACTCGCCTGGGCGCCGGACGACCCGGACGCCGGTCGCTGGCAGACGCAGTTCGACGACTGGGCGCGGAACGCCGCGGGGCAGCCCGTCGCCGACGCGAACAACCCGGCCGTCATCGGCGGCAAGCCGATCTCGAGCAACACGATGGACAACATCTACGACACCTACGTCGTCGACAACCACAACACGGTGGAGCCGCACTACCAGTCGGACATCTGGCGGTCGGGCGGGCGCAACTCCATCCAGTTCATCCTGAACGACCGGCCGATCCCCGAGATCCTGCTGCACCAGCCCAACTCGGCCGAGCTGTGGAACTCGCTGAAGCTGTTCCTGTCGGGCCAGGGCGAGCCGTTCCAGCCGATGAAGGACGACCGCGAGTTCCTGTACGGGCGCGACATCATCCCGCTCGCCTTCCTCGGCCAGGTGCTGCGCGACCCCGATGCGGCGCGTGCGGAGGCGGACATCGCGGCCTCCCTCGACGCCTACCAGAGCTACGCGCCGGTGAACCGGCTCGCCAAGTTCTCCGGGGAGCCGAAGTACGAGCCGGAGGCGCGCGCCGAGATCGCGATCTCGTACCTGCTGCACGTGCACGCCGCGGAGTCGGCCGACGGCGTCGTGACGCCCACGCCCGAGGATCAGTTCTTCCAGCGCCTCGCCGGCGTGCGGGACTACGGCGCCCGCGCCGGCCTGACGGTGCAGCAGACGTCCGCCGCCTGGGCGGCCGCCTCCAGCCGGGCGGGCTACGTGAAGTTCCCGTGGGTGCCCGGCCACGACGACTGGCTCTTCGACGTCTCGGGCACGACGCCGTTCCTCTACCCGACGCCGTCGGCGACGGTCGGTTCGCGCAGCGCCTCCGTCTACACCGCGCCGCGCGACGGCTTCGAGGGCACCGCCTCGGTCTACGGGCTGGGCGGTGGATACGCGGGCCAGGTGACCCTGCCGGACGGCTCCGCGGTCTACGCGTCGAGCGGGGCAGGGCCCGACGACGGCAGCATCCGGGTCCGCAACCTCGACATGTCGGGCTTCGACGGCCTCGACGGGTCGCGCACCTACACGACCGCGGAGGGCAGCACCACGGCGGCGCTGCCGGTGACGCATGTCGCCGAGCCGGCCGACGCCAAGGCGGCGCGGGTCGACGACCTGGGCTTCGAGCCGGTCCACGCGCGTTATGTGCGCATGCAGGGCCAGCAGGGCAACGCGCAGTACGGCTACTCGCTCTACTCGTTCCACGTCTACGGCGACGGCTCCGCCACCGCGACCGACCTCGCCGCGGGCAAGACGGCGCTCGCCTCGAGCGAGGACGCGAAGAACGCGCACCTCGCCGCCCACGCGACGGACGCGAGCGACTCCACCCGCTGGGCGGTGTCGGTCGCCGATCGCACGCGACCCGACTCCTGGATCCAGGTCGATCTCGGGTCGTCACAGACCGTCTCGGGTGTGCGCCTGGCCTGGGAGGCCAGCGCGGGCGCGCGCTACCTCGTCCAGACCTCGGACGACGGGACGAACTGGACCACCCGCTCCGCGTACGGCGGCGCCCCCGCGGACGTCAACGTCGCACGTCTCGACACGGTCGACCTGACCCCCGCGGGCGCCGCCGAACCGGCTCCCGTGACCGCGCGCTTCCTGCGGATGCAGGGCGAGCAGGGCGACCCGGGCTACGGGTACTCGCTCTACCACTTCCGGGCCCTCACGCCGACCGGGACGGACGTGGCAGCCGGTCGCGCGGCCACCGCTTCGAGCGCCGACCCGTCGTACCCGGCGAGCGCCGTCACCGACGGCAAGGCCACGACGCGCTGGGCCGTCACGAAGGCCGAGCGCACCCGCGCCGACTCGTGGGTGCAGGTCGACCTCGGCTCCCCGACCGCGATCTCGCAGGTGCAGCTCGGCTGGGAGAACGCGGCCGGCCGCCAGTACAGGATCCAGGCCTCCCTCGACGGGGTGGCCTGGCAGGATGCGGCGGAGTTCCGCTACACGGGAGACCAGATCCTCACCAGCGCGGGAGGATGGCTCGACGTCGAGGGCAAGGCGGGCTTCGTCGTGCGCGGCTCGACGGCGCCGGTCACGGTGTCGCGCGAGGGCGACGCGACCAACGTCATCCGGCTCGCGGACGGCGCGACCGGCGCACGACTGATCGAGATGCTGCCCGCGGACGCCGCGGCGACCGAGGCCAGAGCGGCCGCGGCGGAGCCGACGACGGATGCCGCGGGCGTGCTCGTCAGCTCGCTCGGCGGCTACCTCACGGTGTTCAACCTCACCGGGGCCGACACGGATGCGACGGTCTCGCTCCCGTACTCCGGCGGGGCGGTGCCGCTGTTCGCGGGCACCCAGCAGCTCGGGGCTCAGGCGTCGGCGCTCCGCGTCAGCGTGCCCGCGGCATCGGCCGTCGTGCTCGCCCCGCGCGCGACCGTGCCGCTGGCCGCGGTGACGACGGGGACCCTCACGGCGACCGTCACGGACGCCCGCAC
>JAEWDJ010000179.1 GCA_023390155.1 Actinomycetes bacterium
GGGTCACGCGGAACGCCTCACGCCGCGTGGAGCCGGTGGCGCCCTCCTCCAACCGATGGGCGGCCCGGAGGAGCCGGGCCGCCGCGGGCGGGAGGGCGCCCGAGCGCCGCACCAGGGCCAGCTGGCGGTCGGCGTCGCTCGCGTCGAGCACGCCGGCTCCTTTCTGTGTTGTCCGCAGGCGCGGCGGGCGGGTGCGGGAGGCGGATGCGGGGGCCGGATGCGGAGGCCGGGTGCCAGGACGGCCCCGTCGCGGTTCAGTGAATAGCGACCGGGCCGTCAGGGGCTCACCGGTGCTGCCGTCAGTGCTGCGGGCGGCGCCTGCGGCGGAGGCCCATCAGGAACGTGCCGGCGGCGAGCAGGCCGAGGGCGAGGATGCCGACACCCCACGCGATGGTCGAACCGGTGCGGGCGAGGTCGCCGTCACCGGGGTCGGCCGCCGTCACGACGTCCGCGATGGTCGCGGTCGACGGGTCGGACGAGACGTCGTCGCCGGACGGGGTGCCCGAGAAGGCGGTCGCCGTGTTGGTCAGCGCCGTGCCGTTCAGGTCGGCGGCGACCACGGTGTACTGCGCGGAACAGGTCGCCGTCTGGCCCGGGAGCAGCGTGCCGAGCGTGCAGTTCGGGACCGGGGCGGTGCCGCGGCCGGAGAACGCGCCCTCCTTGACGCCGACCTTGCTGGCCGTCGTGTTGCCGGTGTTCGTGACCGTGAAGATGTAGGTCACGATCTGGCCGGCCGCGGCGACCTTCTTCGCGTCGGTCGTCTTCAGCAGCGCCAGCGACGGCTTGGCCGGTTCAGGAACGGTCACCGACGAGGAGGCCGGGACCAGCGGGGCCGCACCCTGCGGGCCGTTGCCGACGGCGGTCGCCGTGTTCGTCACCGATGCGGCGTCGATGTCCGCCTGCGTCACCGTGTAGACCGTGCTGCAGACCAGCTGGTCACCCGGCGCGAGGGGGTCGGCCGACTCGCACACGGGGGTGTCGAGCGTCCCGGTCCCGGTGAAGTCGCCCTCGTGGACACCCGGGTCGGTGATGGTCACGTTGCCCGTGTTCGTGATGACGAACGAGTACGTGATCTGCTCGCCGGCGCGGAAGTCCGCGGGGGCGGCCGGCGACGCCGACTTCACCAGGGAGAGGGCCGGCTTGCGCTCGATCGACACGGTCGCGGTCGACGGGTCGGACGACACCGGGGTCGCGCCGATCGCGGCGGTCGCGACGGCCGTGTTGTCGACGGTCCCCGCATCCACGTCGGCCTGCGTCACCCGGTAGGTGACCTCGCACGAGACGTCGGCACCCGGCGCCAGGGCCGCGTCACCGCAGTCCGGCGGGGCGATCGCGCCGGTGCCGGTGAACGCCGTCTCGGCGATCGCCAGGCCCGACAGGGTCACATTGCCCGTGTTGGTCACGTGGAACGTGTACGTCACGGCGTCGCCCGCGGCGTCCGCCGATCCCGGGTCCACGGTCTTCTCGAGCGCGAGGCCCGGGTTCTGGACCGCGGGGACGGACACGCTCGACGGGTCCGAGACGACGCCCGCGCCCGCAGCCGTCTGACCCGAGGCGGTCGCCGTGTTGGCGATGCTGCCGCGGTCGAGGTCGGCCTGGGTGGTGGAGTAGCCGGTGGTGCAGGTGACGTACTCCCCCGGCCCGAGGTCGGTGATCGGGCAGTCGATCGCGCCCAGCGCGGCCGAGCCGGTGAACGTGCCCTCGGTGATCGCGACGCCGCTCAGCGCCACGTTGCCGATGTTCGTGACCAGGAAGGAGAAGGTGATCGTGGTCCCGACCGCGTCGAACGAGGCGGCGTCCGCCGTCTTCTCGACCGCGATGGCCGGAGCCGCGTTGACCGTGACGGTCGCAGTGGACTTCGCCGACGTCACGCCCGCGGCGCTCGGGTCGACACCCGTCGCCTCGGCCGTGTTGACGATGGTCCCCGCGTTCATGTCGGCCTGCGTCACCGTGTAGGTGGCGGTGCAGTCGATCGCCTGACCCGGGGCGAGACTCGTCGTCGGGCAGTTCGGCGCCGCGAGGCTGCCGGTGCCGGAGAAGGCGGTCTCGTCCGCGGCGACATCCGTGATGGTCACGTTGCCGGTGTTGCGGATGTGGAAGGTGTAGGTGATCTGGTCACCCGCGGCGTTCACGTACGCGGTGCTGGCGGTCTTCGTCAGCGTCAGCTTCGAGACCTGCTCCTGCGGGGTGGTGACGGTCGAGTCGTCGGCCGTGACCGGGCCGGTGACCGCGGTGCCGGTGGCGTTCGCCGTGTTGACGAGCGAGCCGCGGTCGACATCCGCCTGGGTCAGCGTGTAGGTCGCCGTGCAGGTGAACTGCGTCGCCGGGTCGAGCGTGGTCGCGGGGCAGCTGATCGCCGAGATCGGGTCGGATCCCGTGAAGTCCTGCTCGTTGACCGCGATGCCGGTGACCGGGATGTTGCCGGTGTTCGACACCACGAAGGTGTACGTGATCAGCTGGCCCGCGGTGTAGGCGGCCGCCGCGGACGGGGTCGCCGACTTCACGATGCTCAGCCCGGCGACCTGGTCGACCGTCACCGTGGCGGTGGAGTCGGCCGAGGTGACCGTGGCGTTCGCCGGGGTCGTCGCCGTGGCCGCGGCCGTGTTGACGACCGAGCCGGCGGTGAGGTCGGCCTGGGTCACCGGGTACGACGCGGTGCAGTCCGCCGACGCGCCCGGCGCCAGCGCATCCGGCGGGCAGGTGATCGCCGACAGGGCGCCGGAGCCGCTGAAGGACTTCTCGGTGATGCCGAGGGTCTTCAGAGTGACGTTGCCGGTGTTGGTGACGTGGAAGGTGTAGTCCACGAGGTCGCCGACGGAGTCGACCGTGGTCGGGTTCGCGGTCTTCACGAGCGAGAGCGCGCCGTTCTGGGTGGCGGTCACGGTCACGATGCCGGAGCTGTTGCTGAGGCCCGGACCCGAGGGCGGGTCGGCGGTCGCGGTCCCCTGGTCGGAGATCCGGCCGAAGTCGAGGTCGGCCTGGGTGGTCACGTACGTCGCCGTGAACGTCGCCACCTGGCCGGGAGCCAGGGTCGTGACGGCGCCCGAGCAGGCGGCGGCCGGGTTCGTCAGCGCCGAGCAGGTCGCGGCCGGCGCGACGCTGGTCGACGAGGCGTCGGTCAGCGCATCGGCGACGCGGACGTTGCTCAGCGTCACCGCGGTGTTGTTGGTGACCGTGAACGTGTAGGTGATCGGCTGGCCGACGGCGTCGACCGTCGTGCGGTCGGCCGTCTTCGTGATGGCCGGCTGGGCGCTCTGCGCCTGGAGGCCGGTCAGCGAGGACTCGGACCCGCCGGTCGTGCCGACGAAGGCGTCCCCCGCGGTGGCGTTGGTGCCGACGCTGTTCCAGGCAGTGAGACCGGCGGCGGCGGGCGGCGTCGCGACCGTGTAGGTCGCAGCGAAGGTCGTGCCGACCGTGACCCGGCCCGCGTAGCTGAACTTCAGCGCGGTGACCTTCGACAGCGGCGACGGAGCCGTGGTCGACCAGTCGTCGACGCAGCCCGGGTTCGAGAAGAGCACCTCGGGACGGCAGGGGTTGATCGACTGCGAGTACGCGACGGTCAGCCCGGCCGCGAGCGTCCCGATGCCGGTGAAGGTCACGGGGAACTTCGAGTCGCGAGCGACGGTGGACGAGGCGCGAGTGTCGCCGACGCGCGGGAGGAGGTCGTACATGACCGGGTCGGTCAGGGTCGACTCGCCGCCGTTCTTGAACGAGACCACGTAGGTCGCGGCTCCGCCGTCCACGCTGACGTGCCCGGTGCCGCCGCTGCCGATGGGCGACGGGTCGAGGTTGCCCTGCACGGTCTTGTCGACGGTGAAGCCGGCCTTGATCGGGTCGATCTTGAGGGCGAAGGAGTAGCCGCAGTAGTTGCCGGCGGTCGGAGCGCCGTTGGCGCGCAGGTCCGGGTCGGCCGGGTTGAGCGGCGGGGTCGTGGCACCGCTGAGGATGCACTGGTAGACGGGCGCCCCGTACCCGATCGTGATGTCGTTCTGGTACGTTCCCGCGCATCCCGCCTCGAGCACCAGGCTGATGTTGCTGGTCGGGCGCAGGCTGAACCAGCCCGGCGTCGTCACGGCGCCGGCCGGGACCGTGTACCGCACGAGCGTGCGGCCCGTGCCGTTGTAGTTCTGCGTCAGCGTCGGCGTGACCGAGGCGGACGTGAAGCTCTTGCCGCCGTTCCCGTTCAGGGTGATGAACTGGAACGTGGTCGTCGGCGCGTTCACCGTCGTCGTCCCG
This sequence comes from Actinomycetes bacterium, assembly GCA_023390155.1. Classification (GTDB taxonomy): domain Bacteria; phylum Actinomycetota; class Actinomycetes; order Actinomycetales; family Microbacteriaceae; genus Leifsonia. Next base: position 4,237 of record JAEWDJ010000179.1, read on the forward strand.
AGCGGAGCCAGGTAGTCCACGTAGACGGCCTGCGACGGGGCGGACGGGATCTCGATCCGCGCCGTGACGGAACCGGAGACGTTCTGGAAGGCGACATTCGCAGTGCAGGTGGTGCCCACCTGGGCGGCGTACAGGCCCGGTTGCACCTGCACGGCATCGTCCGCGGGCGGCGCGACGACCGTCAGCGTGCGAGACGCGGTCTGCGCACCGCCGAACGGGCTCTTGGTCGTCGCATCGACCGGAGCCGAGCTCACGGTGTTCTTCAGCACGGAGGTCGTCGGGACGGTGGGGGCCGAGTACCCGAACATCCGGAAGGTCATCGATGCGCTCGTGTTGGAGCCCTCGGACGTGAACGGAGGGATGTCGACCTCGGCGACGGCGGGCGAGGTCGGGATCACCCAGCCTTTGCCGGCGGTGTACGGAACGGTCCCGGTGCTGCCGTCGGTGTAGACGAGCGTGATCGCGTCACCGGCGCCCACCGGGAAGTTGAACGGTGTGAGCAGCGTCGGGATGTAAGCCGGCGCCGTGCAGTACGTTCCGACGGCGTTCGACGAGTAGACGCTGTTGGAGACGTACGTCAGACACGGCATCGGATCCTTGATGTCGAACGCGATGCCGGCGTTCTTCGTGTTGGAGGTGTTGGCGACCGCCAGATCGAAGTAGGTCGGCGCACCCGAGCCATCCCAGTTGCCGACGTACGTGTAGGGGTTCGTCGTGCCGTCCGGCGCCTTGAACTGGCCGGAGTTGCCGAAGTTGGAGGGCGTCACCGACTTGGCGACGGTGGTGTTCACGTCGATGACGTTCGAGCACGACTGGGCGGTCGTCGCGGAGTCGGAGACGCCGTCGAGGTACGTCCAGCTCCCCGACGTCGTGAAGCAGATCTTGCTGCCGACCGCATCCGGGACACCGTTCGTCGTCGCGGTGCCGGTGACGGTGATCTGCGCCTGGTTGGTGATGTTCAGGGGCGGGTTCCCGCAGGTCTTGCCGGTGGGGTCGCTGTAGGTGAAGACGCGGGTCGCCGGGTCGTACGAGGACGTGCCGGGGAGGGCGTTGCCGTAGGAGAACGACTGGTACTCGAAGTTCGCCGGCAGCGTCGCGCTGATCGTGAGCGCCGAGACGCCGATGTCCCCCGTGTACTGGCGGTTCAGACCGCAGATGTAGCTGATCGTGAAGGTCGTCGGGGCGCCGGTGATGGCCTGGGCGGCAGCCGTGCCGGTGAGGCTGTTGTTGTGGCCGGCCGTCGCCGTCAGCGTGGCCGAGGCGCCCGTCGAGGAGACGGAGTTGCTGCTCGACAGCGTGGGCGTGATCGTCGCCGTCGCGTTGTTGAGCGTCGTGTACTCGGGCGGCAGGACCCGGAAGGTGCAGGTGTATGTCCCCGTGGCGAGGGTGCCCAGGCTGAAGGAGACCTGGCCGGCGACCGTCTTGTTGACGGCCGGGCAGGTGGTGGTGCTGACCCACGAGGAGAAGTCGGTGTTCGCTCCGTTCCCCGTGACGGTGTTCGTCGGGATGGTGACGACCGAGTTCGTGCAACTCCCGGCGGCGTTGCTGCACGAATAGGTGAGCGTGTACGTCGTCGCGACACCGCTCTTGGTGGTCGTGTTGCCCGCCGGCGAGATCGACACGCTCATGTCCGCCGCGAGCGCCGGCGTCGGCGACGCCACGGCGACCAGCGCGACCGACAGGGCGGCGACGAAGCCGACGATGCCGAGGCGGCGTCCCAGCGTGCGCAGCGAGAAGCCCTCCCGCTCGCCTCGATGCCGTCTCTTCCTACCATCCATGCCTTCGGCCACTGCCACGCCCTTCGCTCAGAGCGGGTGGGTCCGGACAGACCTTCCCCCGCCGTCGAAAAGCTATCGGCGGCCACGCGGGGCACCTCCGTTTTTCACCCCGCGATCACCTCACCCGGGGATACCCCCTTCCGGGGCACATCCGGCGGGCCGGTGTCCGGGGCGGCGCGGCGACATCCCCTCAGGG
>JAEWDJ010000181.1 GCA_023390155.1 Actinomycetes bacterium
GATGCTCCCGGCCGGCGTGCCGTCCCACTGGGTGGTCTACTTCGGCGTGGCCGATGCGGACGCCGCCTCACAGCGGGTCGTGGAACTCGGCGGCAGCGTCGTGCGCGACCCGTGGGACAGCGAGTTCGGCCGCTTCGCGCAGGCCACGGACCCGCTGGGCGCGCTGTTCTTCTTGCACCAGGTGCGCTGAGCCCGCACGAGGTCCGGCGCGCGCCGTCGCGCGTGCCCGCAGCGTCCGGCTAGTGCGCGGTCGCCTGGAACGAGCGGATGCGCAGCAGCACCTCGGTGCGCAGCGTCTCGGGCGCCGTCTCCTTGCACGCCCGCTGCACCACCTCGGTGAGCACGACGTTCAGGTGCGCCTCGTCGGTGCACCCGTCGCAGTGGGACAGGTGCTCGCGGATGTCCGCCGCATCCTCGCGGCAGAGCTCGTTGCGCAGGTACTCTTCGAGGTCCTTCTTGGCCTTGTCGCAGCCGCAGTCCGTCATTTCGTGCTCCTGGTGGTCTGCACGGCGGCGGGCTGGACAGCAGAGAGCCCGCGCTCGTGCGCGTAGTCGGTGAGGAGTTCCCGCAGCATCTTGCGACCGCGGTGCAACCGGGACATCACCGTTCCGATGGGGGTCTTCATGATGTCGGCGATCTCCTGGTAGGAGAACCCCTCCACATCCGCGAGGTAGACGGCCAGCCGGAAGTCCTCCGGGATGGCCTGCAACGCGTCCTTGACGGCGCTGTCGGGCAGGTGGTCGATCGCCTCCGCCTCGGCCGAGCGGCTGGAGGACGCGGAGATGGACTCCGCCCCACCGAGCTGCCAGTCCTCGAGTTCGTCGATCGTCCCCTGGTACGGCTCGCGCTGCTTCTTGCGGTACGTGTTGATGAACGTGTTGGTGAGGATGCGGTACAGCCACGCCTTGAGGTTCGTGCCCTGCTGGAACTGACCGAACGCCGCGTACGCCTTGACATACGTCTCCTGGACCAGGTCCTGCGCGTCGGACGGGTTCCTGGTCATGCGGAGGGCAGCTGCGTACAGCTGGTCCATGAACGGCAGGGCCTGCTCCTCGAAGAGGCGACCGCTGTCCTCGATTTCGGTGCTCATCACGGGCAAGTCTAGTTGCGCCGCCGGGTTCGCGCCCCGGTGGGTCCGCGCAGCTCCGACGGAACGGGTCGCCGACGGCACGCGACGGGTCGACGCGGTGCGCGGAGCGTCGAGAACGGCGGTCCTGGATGCCACGGTCGTCCTTCCTTCGGGCGGGAACACGGATACCCTTGTCAACAATGCTGATCTCGAAATATTCCGCTCCCGACTTCGATCCGTACGGCGACGCCCGCGCGGAGGAGCCGAACGCGCTCTGGCCCGCGCCCGTCGCCTCCGGACCGGTGTCGGCGTCCGTGTCCCTGCCCGGCTCCAAGTCGCTGACGGCGCGCGAGCTCGTGCTCGCGGCACTGGCGGACGGCCCCTCGCTGCTGCGCGCCCCCCTCCACTCGCGCGACAGCGCCAACATGGTGGAGGCCCTGCGCGCGCTGGGCGTCGGCATCGAGGACAAGCCGGGCGCGAGCGAGTTCGGCGCCGATCTGCTCGTGACGCCGGCGGAGGAGCTGGTCGGCAGCACCACGATCGAGTGCGGCCAGGCGGGCACCGTCATGCGCTTCGTCCCGCCGATCGCAGGACTGGCACTGGGGCCGACCATGTTCGACGCGGACGACTCGGCCCGCGGCCGGCCGATGGGCGCGATCATCGCGGCGCTCCGCGCATTGGGCGTGGACGTGAACGACGACGGCCGCGGATCCCTCCCCTTCACGGTGCACGGCACCGGCTCGGTCGCCGGCGGGACCATCAGCGTCGACGCGTCGAGCTCCAGCCAGTTCGTGAGCGCCCTGCTCCTGTCGGCCAGCCGGTTCGACGAGGGCCTCGACCTCACCCACTCCGGCGAACGGCTCCCGAGCCTCCCGCACATCGAGATGACCGTCGCGGCGCTGGCCGCGCGAGGCGTCGAGGTCGAGTCCCCGGAGGTCGGGCGCTGGATCGTGCGTCCGGGCACCATCGCGGCGCGCGACGTCGACATCGAGCCCGACCTCTCGAACGCGGCGCCGTTCCTCGCCGCCGCGGTCGTGACGGGCGGCTCGGTGACCATCACCGGCTGGCCGGACGAGACCACCCAGGTCGGCGCCGATCTGGCCGACCTCCTGCCGCTGTTCGGCGCAACGGTGACCCGCGACGGGGACCGCCTCACCGTCACCGGGCCGGAGCGCATCCGACCCGTCCAGCTCGACCTGACGACCGGCGGGGAGCTCGCGCCGGCACTCGTCGCCATCGCCGCCCTGGCCGACGGCCCGAGCGAGATCACCGGCATCGGGCACATCCGCCACCACGAGACGGATCGCCTCGCGGCCCTGGCCGCGGAGATCAACGGTCTCGGCGGCGCCGTCACCGAGCTCGAAGACGGCCTGCGCATCGAGCCGCGGTCCCTTCACGGCGGAGTATGGCGCAGCTACGAGGACCACCGGATGGCGACCGCCGGCGCGATCATCGGCCTGGTCGTCCCCGGCGTCGAGATCGAGAACGTCGCCACCACGGCCAAGACACTGCCGCAGTTCACCGAGCTGTGGACGCGGATGCTCGCGGAAGGCACCGCCCCGCGGTGACGGAGAACACGGGCGCCTGGTGGGCGGATGACGACGACGAGGACGACGAGTACGACGTCTACGACGAGGCGAGCGTCCGCACGCGGCCGAACCCGAAGGGCAACCGGCCGCGCACCAAGACCCGGCCGGAGCACGCCGACGCGCAGATCGCGCGCGTGCTCGGAGTGGACCGCGGCCGCTACACGGTGCTGCTGGACGAGGACACCGACGACGAACGCCAGGTGACGGCCGCCCGGGCCAGCGAGCTGCGGCGGCAGCCGATCGTGACCGGCGACCGGGTCGCCGTGGTCGGCGACACGACCGGCGAGGAGGGCACCCTCGGCCGCATCGTGCGCATCGAGGAGCGCTCCACCCTCCTGCGCCGCAGCGCCGACGACACCGACGACGTCGAGCGCGTGATCGTCGCGAACGCCGACCAGATGCTCATCGTGGTCGCGGCCGCGAATCCCGAGCCGCGCACCCGCCTGGTCGACCGCTATCTCGTCGCGGCCTACGACGCCGGCATCGAGCCGATGCTCTGCGTCACCAAGATCGACCTGGCCGATCCGGCTCCGTTCCTGGAGAACTTCGCCGGGCTCGACCTGCCCGTCTTCACGAGCCGGGAGGACCGCATCCCCGTCGACGAGATCAAGGCCGCGCTCGTCGGTCACGACACGGTCGTCGTCGGACATTCGGGGGTCGGCAAGTCCACCCTCGTCAACGAGCTCGTCCCCGGCGCCCGGCGCGCGACGGGTCACGTCAACGTCGTGACCGGCCGTGGGCGCCACACCTCGTCGTCGACGGTGTCGCTGCGGGTCGAGAACGGCGAGGGGCATGGCTGGGTGATCGACACCCCGGGCGTGCGTTCGTTCGGACTCGGCCATGTGAACACCGACAGCATCCTGAAGTCGTTCACCGACCTCGCCGAGCTCGCCGAGGACTGCCCGCGCGGCTGCACGCACCTCCCCGACGCCCCCGACTGCGCGATCGTGGAGGCGGTGGAGTCGGGTGCGCTCGGCGATGCGGGCCGCGCACGCCTCGACTCGCTGCAGCGGCTGCTGACGACCTTCGCCCGCTGAGCGGCGCCGGAGTCCAGTAACTCCGCGGCGTCCTCGGGGCGCCGGGTGCCATCGCGGTGGGTCAGAATGGAGGCATGACTGACGTGCGACTGGAAGCCGGCCAGCAGGCCCCCGCGTTCACCCTGACCGACCAGGACGGCGCGCCCGTCTCGCTCGGCGACTACGCCGGTGACAACGTGATCGTGTACTTCTACCCGGCCGCCATGACGCCGGGCTGCACCAAGGAGGCGTGCGACTTCCGCGACAACCTCAACTCGCTGAAGTCGAGCGGTTACCGGGTCATCGGCATCTCGAAGGACGCTCCCGCCCAGAACAAGAAGTTCCAGGAGCAGGAGGGGCTGAACTTCCCGCTGCTGTCCGACGAGGACCTGGCCGTGCACAACGCCTACGGCGCGTACGGCGAGAAGAAGCTCTACGGCAAGGTCGTGCAGGGCGTCATCCGCTCGACGTTCGTGATCGACCCCGACGGTTCGGTGCGGCTGCCCCTCTACAACGTGAAGGCGACGGGTCACGTCGCGTCGCTGCGGAAGAAGCTCGGGCTCGACTGAGTCCACGACGCCGGCCGTCGGGCTCGACTGAGTTCGCCGGCCGCCAGCGGATCGTGGCCGACTCGTCCCGGCGGCGCCCGGGCTGCACGTCACCTGGCGTGCGCCCTGCTCCGCTGCTCCCGCCGCGCGCCCTCGCCGTCAGGCGGGCAGGCGCGGCACCGACGCCAGGAGGCGCTGGGTGTAGGGATCGGCCGGGGCTCGCAGGACGTCCCGGGTCGGTCCCTGCTCGACCACGCGACCGCCGCGCAGCACCACGGTCTCCGCGCACAGCGAGGCGACCACGCTGAGATCGTGCGACACCATGACCACCGTCATCCCCTCCTCGTCGGCGAGACGGCCGAGGAGGTCGACGATCTGGATGCGCGTCGTGACGTCGAGTGCGCTGACCGGCTCGTCCGCGAGCAGCACCCGAGGCCGCGACACGATCGCGCGGGCGATGGCGATGCGCTGACGCTGGCCGCCGGAGAACTCGTGCGGGTACCGCGCCGCGGCGTCCGCGGGAAGCGCCACGGCCTCCAGAGCTGCGGACACCCGGTCGCGGGCGTCGGCACCGCTCGCGAGCCGCAGTGAGGCGAGCGGCTCGCCCACGATCCGGCCCACGCTCTGGCGCGGGTCCAGCGACGAGTACGGGTCTTGGAAGACGGTCTGCACGCTCCGCCGGAACTCGCGCATCCGCGCGCGATCGCGGCGGTCGAGCGGCGTGCCGTCGAAAAGCACGGCGCCGGTCGTCGGGCTGCTGAGCCCCAGCAGGAGCGAAAGCACGGTCGTCTTGCCGGCACCGGACTCGCCGACCAGTCCGATGCTGCGCCCCGGCTCCACCGCCAGCGACACACCCTCGAGTGCAGCTCCGGTTGCGCGCCGGTAACGGTAGCCGGCGTCGCGGAGCTCCAGGACCGCGCTCATCCCTCGACCTCCAGGGCGGCGTCGAGCTCGCGGGCGCTGCGCACCAGCTCGATCGTGTACGGATCCTCCGGGGCGTCGAGCAGGCGCTGGACCGTGCCCTCCTCGACGACGCGACCGCCGCGCAGGACGAGGGCCCGGTCGGTCATCTGCGAGACCACCGCGAGGTCGTGGCTCACGAAGAGCAACGCCATCCCCCGCTCGGTCACCAGCGCGTCGAGCAGCGCGAGCACCTCCGCCTGGACCGTGACGTCGAGGGCGGTCGTCGGCTCGTCCGCGATGAGGAGCTGCGGGCGGCACGCCAGGGCGGCCGCGATCGCGACGCGCTGCCGCTGCCCGCCGGAGATCTCGTGCGGGTAAGCCCGCGCGATCCGGTCGGGGTCCGGGAGGCGCACCTCCTCGAGCGCGGCGCGAACGGCGGCCTTCAGGGCGCCGCCCCGCAGCCCGAGATGACGCTTCAGCGGCTCCGCCACCTGGTTGCCCAGCCGCATGAGCGGATCGAGCGCGGTGAGCGGCTCCTGGAAGACGAAGGAGACCGTCCGGCCGCGCAGCGGCACGAGCTCCCGTTCGCGGGCACCGATGACCTGCACACCGTCGAGTTCGACGCTGCCGGACGCCGTGAGGCCCTCCGGGAGGAGGCCGGCGATCGCGAAGGAGGTCAGGGACTTGCCCGACCCGGACTCGCCGATCAGGCTCAGCCGCTCCCCCGCTGCCAGAGAGAAGGACACATCCCGCACGAGCGGGGAGCCGTCGCGGGCGGCGACGGACAGGTCACGGACATCGAGGGTCATCGCGACCGCCTCCTCGTCGGATCGGCGACATCGCGCAGCCCGTCCGCGACGAGGTTGACGCCGATCACGAGGACTACGAGCGCCACGCCAGGAGCGATCGCGCCGACGGGCGCGACGGCCACGGTGCCCTGCGCCTCCTGGAGGAGCCGGCCCCAGGACGCGTTCGGCGGCGGAGCTCCGAGCCCGAGGTACGACAGGCTCGCCTCCGCGAGCACCGCGATCCCGAACTGCAGCGCGAGGTTGACCAGCAGGGTCGGCCAGATGTTGGGCAGCACGTGACGGGCGACCACACCGCCCCACCCGGTGCCGGACGTCCGGGCGGCCGTCACGTACTGCTGCGCGAGCACCCGCTTGGCGAGCACGCGCGTGAGCCGGGCGATCACGGCCGACATCGCCAGCCCGATCGCGAGGATCGCCGTGCCGAGCGACGCGCCCTGGGCGGCGACGATCAGCATCGCGAGCAGGAGGGTCGGGAAGGCGATCAGGATGTCGAGGATCGCCGAGATGGTGTCGTCGAGCCACGCGGACGCGAACGCGGCCAGGAGCCCGATCGTGATGCCGATGACGGCGCCGATGGCGACCGAGCCCAGGCCGACCGCGAGTGCGATCCGCGCACCGACCATGAGCTGGGACAGCAGGTCGCGGCCGAGCTTGTCGGTGCCGAGCCAGTGGGCGGGGCCGGGCTGTTCCAGCCGCCCGCCCGCGGTGTCGCTGGGCGCGTAGGGCAGCCAGAAGAACGAGACGAGGGCGACGACCACGACGACGCCGACCAGGGTCAGCCCGATCCCGAGCGTGACCGAGCGCCGGGTGCGCCGGCGCGCGCCCTGCTGCGGAGCGGCGCCCTGCACCGCCGCTTGATCGACGACCGCGCTCATCGGTTGCCCGAGATGCTGTGCCGCAGGCGCGGGTCGACGAGCCGCTGGATCACATCGGCGGCGAAGCCGATGATCAGGACGGCGAAGGTCGAGACGAACAGGATGCCCTGGATGCTCTGGAAGTCGTGCTGCTCGATCGCCCGCAGCAGCATGCTCCCGAGCCCGGGAAGGGTGAAGACGCTCTCCACCACGACCGCGCCGAGGAAGGTCGTGGCCAGCTCGATGCCCAGGATGGAGATCACCGGGACGGCGCCGTTGCGCAGGCCGTGCCGCCACATCGCCGTTCCGAAGCCGGAGCCGAGCGCGCGCGCGTTGCGGAGGTAGTCGCTCCCGATGACGTCGAGCGTCGCGCTGCGCACATACCGCGAGATCGAGGCGCTCATCACGATGGCGATGGTGATGATCGGCAGCGCGAGCGACTCCAGCGCCGCTGCCGGGTCGGCCCAGTCGTCGCGCGGGAACCCGCCGGAGGGGAACCAGCGCAGATTGATCGAGAACGTGCTCACGAGCAGGATTCCCACCCAGAACACCGGCACGGCGATCCCGAGCTGCGAGAAGGCGGACAGGGCGATGCCGTACCAGCGGTCGGACTTCCACGCCGCGACGAACCCGATGGGCAGGGCGAGGATCAGCGCGAGCACGAACGACAGCAGCGTGAGCGGCACCGTCACCGCGAGCCGGGACACGATCTCAGGGCCGACCGGCAGCGAGCTGATGAAGGACTCGCCCAGATCGAGCGTCAGGAGGCTGCCGAACCAGGCGAAGAACTGCTCGACGAGCGGGCGGTTGCTCCCGACCTGCTCCTGCGCGGCCGCGATCTGCTCGGGCGTCGCGTTGACCGAGAGCAGCGCGTTGGCCGGATCGCCCGGCAGCACCCGGAGCAGGAAGAACAGGGCGACCATGGCGAGCAGCAGCGACACCACGAGGAACGCGGTGCGACGCAACAGATAAGGAGCCATGGTCTACTCAGAGTAGATGCCCGGGGAGCCCGTCACGGACTCCCCGGGCGATCGGTGGATAACTCGCGCGGGGCGCTACTTCTTGATGATGTCGTACGTGTAGAACGTCGAGTTCAGGCCGTTGACCGTGTAGCCGGAGAGGGTGCTCGCGGCGACCACGATCTGGGGAGTGAGATACAGCCACACGCTCGCCGCGTCCTTCGCGATCTGCTCGTTGACGAGCTTCAGCTTCGCAGTCTGCTCGGCGGTGGTCGCCGACTGCTCGGCCTCGTCCACCCACTGGGTCACCTGCGGGTTGTCGTAACCCCAGTAGAAGTCCGGGTTGCCGTACCAGACGACGTCACGGTCGTTGACGTGCTCCTGCAGGGTGGCCTCGAAGTTCTTCTCCTTGAACACCTTCGAGTACCACTCGTCGGCGGAGATCGAGTTGATGTTCACGGTGATGCCGACCTTGGCGAGCTCGCTCTTCACGAACTCGGCGACCGCGGGGTGCGGGTCGTAGGTCGGGGTGTCGAGGGTGAAGGTGAAGCCGTCGGCGTAGCCGGCCTCCGCCAGCTCCTTCTTGGCCAGCGAGACGTCGTACGGGTTCGTCTTGGTGAGGTCCTCGTACCAGGGGTCGCTCGGCGGGACCATCGAGCCGATCAGCGTGCCGTAGTCGCCCCAGATCGAGTTGAGGAGCTTCTTGGTGTCGATGGCCGAGTACACGGCCTTGCGGACCTCGGCCTTGTCGAACGGCGCGACGCGGTCGTTGAACGCGAGGAGCTCCTTGACCGTCGACTTGCCGTCGTTGATCGTGTAGTCCTTGTTGTCCTTGAGCTGCGCCAGCGCATCCGGGCTCTGGATGTTCGTGACGATGTCGACCTGGTTGGTCAGCAGCGCGTTGGAGAGGGCGGAGGCGTCGGTGAAGTAGTCGAACACGACCTCCTTGTTCTTCGCCTTCTCGCCCCAGTAGCCGCTCCAGCGCTCGATGCTGAGCGAGCTCCCACGCTTCCAGGTGCCGAGCGTGTAGGGACCGGTGCCGTCTTCGGCGGTCTTGTAGTCCTTCACGCCCGGGCCGTAGATCCACACGTAACTGAGGTTGTACGGCAGCGAGATCGAGCGGTTCTTCAGCGTGATGACGACGGTGTGCGCGTCCGGGGTCTCGATGCCCGAGATAACCGCCAGCTGCGACTTGCGGGCCGACTGCGAGTCGTCCGCGGTCACGCGCTCGATGCTGCGCTTGACGTCGGCGCTCGTGAACTCCGAGCCGCCGTGGAACTTCACGCCCTCGCGCAGCGTGAACGTGTAGGTGAGCCCGTCCTCGCTGGTCGTGTACTTCGTGGCGAGGAGAGGCTCGACCTTGCCGTCGTCGGTGAGCTTGAAGAGGCCCTCGTAGACGTTGCCGTTGAACGCCTCGGTCACGCCGCTGCCGCTGCCCGCGGTGTTGTCGAGGTGGACGGGCTCGTTCTGCGAGCCGACCGCGATCGTCGCGTCCGAACCGGACGCCGAGGAGGAGGACGAAGCGCCCGAGCACCCGGCGAGAGTCAGCGCCGCGGCGAGACCGATCGCAAGGGTGGCGAGCAGGGGGGTCTTTCTCAAGGGGGTATCTCCAGTGCTGTGGGAGGGGTGGGGGTAGGTGCGGAGGTTGCGCTCGCGCGCGCCGCGTCAGCGGAGCACGACCCGCTTCTCGCCCGCGCGGACGGGGACGGCGAAGCGGTTGTTCCGCGGCGGGAGCGGACAGTTGTACTGGTCCGAGAAACCGCAGGGCGGCACGAATGCGCGGTTGAAGTCGAGGACGACGCGGTCGCCGTCGCGCTCGACGAAGAGGAACCGGCCGGACGCGTAGGTCCCGTCCTCCCCGTCCGCGCCGTTGGTCGTGTCCGCGAAGACGAGCAGCAGGGTGCCGTCGTCGTCGAAGGCGCTCAGCGTGTAGTCGACGCCGTCCCGGCTGAACGTGATGTCGCCGGGGACCACGAGCTCGCGGGTCAGCCCGTTGTCACGGAGGTGCTCGAACGGCACCGTACGGTCCGCCGCGACCGGGTGGAACCGCGCCTCGACGACCCAGTCGGGGTCGAAGTCGAACGCGTCGATCGTCTCGAACGCCCGGATCGCCGGCGACGCGGCGTCCCACAGGCGGATGCCGCGCTCGGGCTCCCCCGTCTCCAGATTGCGCCGGGTGAGCTCGGTCGCCGTGACGGTCTCCGGCTGACCGGCGAGCGCTTCCTCCGGGGTCGTCTCGTCGCCCGCGGCGAGCCAGCGGGTCTCGATCAGCGCCAGGTTGCCGGTCGGGGCGGCGACGGAGGCGAGCCGGCCCTGGCGCCAGGCGTCGTATCCCGCGCGGGCGGAGTCGACGGCGGCGGAGCCGGTGGAGGAGGGGGCTGCGGGGGTCTGAGGCAGGGCGGAGAGATCAGTCACGATACCGGGCATAACGCACTCAGTCTGCGGCTTGTTCCCACGTCCTGCTCATTCGTGTTGCTCCGTGTTGCGCACCGTGGCGCGGACGACCGAGGGCACGAGCGCGAGGACGCCGGCCACCAGGGCCGGAACGAGGAGCGCCCAACCGAGGTCGGGGCGGGCGACGAGCCCCTGGAAGCAGCCGACCGCGACCGCGATCTGGAGGATCTGGATGGTCACCGCGGACGCCCGTGCCCATCCCCGTCGCGCCAGGATGCCGACGGCGGTCGCGATGACCCAGACGGCGGCCAGCGCGGTGAGGACGAAGATCGCGACCGCGGTGGTGAACGATTCAGGCGTCACCGTCAGCAGCTCCACCAGGAGCCAGATCGCGAGGGCGGTGACGAGCGCCGCCTCCAGGAACAGGATCACCGCGAGCGCGAGGAGCGCCGGAGGACGCGCGGCCAAACCGGGCACTATATCACCCCACCATTTCCGTCTTGTGTTCTCAGCGTTATCCCATACAAAACTATTGATTCGGATTAAGCGCTATGGGAGCATATTGGAGGTCGAGTTAGTGCTCACAGGGTGGTGGGCAGGTCTCATTCCCAACGGATCTGAAGTGCCCTGTAACCCGACTGCTTACCTGCATTCTAGGCCGTTCGGGCCAGAGAACACTCAGCAAACAAGGAGCATATCTTCATGGATTGGCGCGACAAAGCCGCCTGCCTGACCGCGGACCCCGAGCTTTTCTTCCCCGTCGGAAACACGGGTCCCGCCGTCGACCAGATCGACAAGGCGAAGGCGGTCTGCGCGCGCTGCACCGTCACCGAGATCTGCCTGCAGTACGCCCTCGAGACCGGCCAGGACTCGGGCGTCTGGGGTGGCCTCTCCGAGGACGAGCGCCGCGCTCTCAAGCGTCGCGCCGCTCGTGCCCGCCGCGCCTCCTGACGCGGCCCAGCTCAGAACTCAATAGCCGCACCACAGCACCGCCGAGGCGGCGCTCCGCACCAGCTGGACGGACACCTAGCACCCCGAACAGCACGACCTCCGGAGCGCCCCTCGGCATTTCTGTGCCGGCGGGGTGCTCCCGCCGCCCTCAGACGGTTGTGAGGTAACGCAGCGGAACCTCGATGGTGACCTCGGTCCCCTGCCCCATCAGTGTGTGCCAGTCGATCGCGCCGCCCAGCTCGCCCTGGATCAGGGTGCGGACGATCTGCGTGCCGAGACCGGTGCCGACCTTGCCCTCCGGCAGTCCGGAGCCGTTGTCGACGACCTTCACGGTCAGCGACTCCGCCGAGCGGTCGGCGATGATCTCGACCTGACCCTCGCGACCGGCCAGGCCGTGCTCCACCGCGTTCGTGACGAGCTCGGTCAGCGCGAGGGCGAGCGGGGTCGCGTACTCGCTCGGCAGCGTGCCGAAGGATCCGGTCTTCTTCGGGTGCACCGTGGTCGTGTGGCTCGCGGCCACCTCGGCGACGAGCAGCAGCACTCGATCGAACACGTCGTCGAAGTCGACGATCTGGGCGAGCCCGGTCGAGAGCGTGTCGTGCACGACCGCGATGGCCGCCACGCGGCGCATCGCCTGGCTGAGGGCCTCACGCGCCTCCTCGGAGTGGGTGCGGCGGGCCTGGATCCGCAGCAGCGACGCCACCGTCTGCAGGTTGTTCTTCACCCGGTGGTGGATCTCGCGGATCGTCGCATCCTTGGTGATGAGCTCGCGCTCCTGGTGCCGCTGCTCCGAGACGTCGCGGCACAGCACGATGGCGCCGACGCGCTCTCCCCGGTTGCGGATCGGGATGGCGCGCAGCGACACCGTCACGCCGCGGGCCTCGATGTCGGTCCGCCACGGGGCACGACCGGTGACGACGAGCGGAAGGGACTCGTCGACGGTGATGGTGCCGGCGACGAGCCCGGTCGTGACGTTCGCGAGCGACTCGCCCTCCAGCTCGCCGGTGAAGCCCATCCGGTTGAAGGCGCTGAGGGCGTTCGGGCTCGCGAACGTGGTGGTGCCGTCGACGTCGAGCCGGATGAGGCCGTCAGCCGCCCGGGGAGCGCCGCGGCGGGGAGCCGCGGGGGCGCCCAGGTCGGGGAAGTCCCCGGTCGCGATCATGCTGAACAGGTCGTTCGCGCACTCGTTGAAGGTGAGCTCCTGGCGGCTCGGGGTTCGCGCCTCGCTCAGGTTTGTGTGCCGCGTGATCACGGCGATCGGCTCGTCCGCCGTGTCGGGCGAGTGCACCGTCAGGCGGCGGATCACCGGGACGGCACGCACGCGCGTCGGCGTCTCCTCGTACCAGTCCGGCGCGGAGGTGTCGATGATCTCCTTGGTGCGGAAGGCGTCCGTCACCTGCTGCTTCCACTCGGGCTTGATGCGCTGCCCGACGAAGTCGCGATAGAACAGCGTCGCCGCGCTCGAGGGGCGGGCGTGCGCGACGGCGACGAAGTCGTCGTCGGAGGTCGGGACCCAGAGGACGATGTCGGCGAAGGCGAGGTCGGCGAGCAGCTGCCAGTCCCCGACGAGCCCGTGGAGCCATTCCACGTCGGCCTCGGAGGAACGGCCCTGGGCATGGATGAGATCACTGAGCGTCGACACCCCCCTAGTGTAGGCGGACGCTCCAGACGATGACGCCGGTTATCCACACCCGCGTCGGCACCCTGGACTCCCTCGTTCACCCCTGCTTGAGTGGGGGCGTTCGAGAAACGGCCGGGGGGCCGCAGCAGACATCGGGGGGCGTGGTGAGGGCGGAGACGACGGCACAGCTGCCCGATCGGGCGTGTCGTGGCCGGGGGCCACCAGGCGGCGGCTCGGTCCGGCACGGACCGCCCGCGAGCAGCACACCCAGCACGACCCGAGGAGACCCATGTCGACGACAGCGACGACGACGATCGAACGACCCGCCCCGCCCGGACGGCCGAGCCCGACGGAACGGAGGGCGGCGCCCGGCCGCCGCGGCCGTCCACGATCCCCGCACGACACCCGAGCAGAGGCGCCGCGTCCGGCCGTCGTATCGCCCGCCACCGAGCATCAGGCGACGCACCGGTCGTACGCCGCCGCTCCCCCGCCCGCGCCACCCATCGGCCTCGCCGTTCTGCCCGAGCCCGCCCGGCTCACCGC
>JAEWDJ010000243.1 GCA_023390155.1 Actinomycetes bacterium
ACACGCTGCGCCTGACCGCCCGAGAGGCCGGTCCCACCGACGTGGAGCGCGGTCCTCGGGTCGAGTTCGCCCGCGGCCGCGTCCCGGAGGGCGTCCGCGATGGCGGCGTCGTCGGGATGCGGGTCGCCGAGCGCGACGTTCTCGGCGATGGAGCCGGCGACGAGACCGGGTCGCTGGCCCGCCCAGGCGATCGCGGCACGGCGCCCGGCGAGGTCGCCTCGGCCACCCGCAGTCACGGTGCCGGTGGCGTCCGCGAAGCCGAGTGCCGCGGCGATCAGGCTGGACTTGCCGGCGCCGCTGGGCGCGCTCAGCACGGCCAGCGAGCCCGGCTCGACGATCGCGGAGAACGGGCCGACGACGGTCCGGTCGTCGTAGCGCACGGAGACGTCCACGAACACCAGCCCCGCCGACCCCGCGGGGCGCGCCTCGGCCGGGCGATCGTCCACCGGCACCGCCTCCGCCGCCTCGAGCACCGCGAACGCGTTGTCGGCCGCCTCGATGCCCTCGGCCGCCGCGTGGTAGCTGGCTCCCACGTTGCGCAGGGGCAGGAACGCCTCCGGCGCGAGGAGGAGCACGAAGAGCCCGACCGAGAGGTCCATGCTCCCGCCCACCAGCCGGAGCCCGATCGTGACGGCGACGAGCGCCACGGAGAGGCTCGCCGCGAGCTCCAGCACGAACCCCGAGAGGAACGACATGCGCAGCACCTTCATGGTGTGCACGCGGTAGTCCTCGCTGACAGCGCGGATCCGTCCCTCCTGCCGGTGCTGCCGCCCGAACAGCTTGAGGGTCGAGAGTCCGCCGACGACGTCGAGGAACCCGCGGGACAGTGTCGACAGCGCCGCCCACTGGCGCTTCTGCGCCGCCTGCGTCGCCCAGCCGACGAGCACCATGAAGAGCGGGATGAGCGGCAGCGTCAGCACGACGATGATCCCGCTGGTCAGGTCCTGCCAGGCGATCACGAGCACCAGGATCGGCGTCGCCACGGCCGTGAGGATGAGCTGCGGGAGGTACTTGCCGAAGTAGCCGTCGAGCGCGTCCATCCCGCGGCCTGCGACCAGCGTGACGTCCGCCGAGCTGCGCCCGGCGGTCCACCCGGGGCCCAGGACCGACACCGCGGACATGAGGCGCTCGCGCAGCTGGCCGACCACGCGGGCGCCGCCGCGCGCGGCCACGGCGTCCATCAGCCAGAGGATCGCGCCGCGACCGAGCACGACCAGCACCAGCGCGGCGAGCAGACCGCTCAGCGCCCCCAGGTCGTCCCCGGCGATGGCGCGCACGATCAGCTGGGTCACCAGCCACGCGAAGGCCAGGCCGGCGGCAGTCTGCGCAAGGGCGAGCAGACCGCCGGCGGCGAGGGTGCCGCGGGCCGCGGAGGCGTACCGCAGCAGGCGCGGGTCGAGAGGGCGCACGGCTCAGGCGGCCACGGGCTCGGGCGTCTCGTCCGGGATGTGCGCCCGGGTGACGCGCTTGCGGAAGACCCAGTAGGTGAACGCCTGGTAGAGCAGGATCAGCGGCAGGAAGATCGCCGCCACCCAGGTCATCACGGTGAGGGTCGCCGTCGTGCTCGACGCGTTCGCGATCGTGAGGCTGTTCTCGGGGTTCGGCGACGACGGCATCACGTTCGGGAAGAGCGCTGCGAAGAGCGAGATCACCGCGAAGGCGATCGTCGCCGCCATGAAGGCGAACGACCAGCCCTCGGCGCCGCGCAGGTTCGCCACCCACGAGACGATCAGCGCGACGGCCGCGAGCGCGGCGAGTACCAGGAACGCCACCGAGAAGTGCGCGATGCCGGTCCAGAGCAGGAAGGTGGCCGCCACCACGATCGCGACGGCGCCCGACTTCACGGCGAGCCTCCGCGCGCGCTCCCGGATCTCCCCGTCGGTCTTGAGCGAGATGAACACCACCCCGTGGGTGAAGAACAGCAGCAGCGTGGTCAGGCCGCCGAGGAGCGCGTACCCGTTCAGGAGGTCGAACAGCGTCCCCGTGTAGTTGTGGCCGGCGTCGAGGGCGACGCCCTGCACGATGTTCGAGAACGCGACGCCCCACAGGAAGGCGGGGACGGCCGAGCCGACGACGATCATGCCGTCGAACCACTTCTTCCAGCGCTCGTCCTTCCGCTGGTGCCGGTACTCGAACGACACCCCGCGCAGGATGAGCGCGAGCAGGATGAGCAGCAGCGCCAGGTAGAAGCCACTGAACAGCGTCGCGTACCACTCGGGGAACGCGGCGAACAGCGCGGCGCCGCCCACGATGACCCAGGTCTCGTTGAGGTCCCAGACCGGGCCGATGGTGTTGATCATGACGCGGCGGTCCACGTCGTCCTTGCCGAGGAAGGGCAGCGCCATGCCGACGCCGAAGTCGAACCCGTCGAGGACGAAGTAGCCGACGAAGAAGAAGGCGACGATGCCGAACCAGAGAACTGCGAGATCCATCTTTCCGACTCCTCCTAGTAGACCGTCGCGACCGGGACGTGCTTGCCCTCGTCGTCGAGATGCTCCTCGACCGGGGCCGGTCCCTTCTGCGCCGCGCGCTTGATGAGCTTGAACTCGACGACGGCGAGGGCGCCGTAGACGACGGTGAACGCGAGGATCGAGATCAGGACCTCGAGGCCCGTCGTGTTCGGCGAGACCCCGTCCGCCGTCTTCATGAGGCTGAAGACGATCCACGGCTGGCGGCCCATCTCGGTGAAGATCCAGCCGACGATCATGGCCGCGAGCGAGAGCGGCATCGCCCAGATCGCGATCTTCCACTGCCAGGTGCGCTGCGGCATGCGGCCCTTGCGGGTGAGCCAGAGGCCGACCACCGCGACGAGGACGTGGAGCATGCCGAGGCCGATCATCCAGCGGAACGACCAGTAGGTCACCCAGATCACCGGCGTGTAGTCCCCGGGGCCGTAGAGCTGGACGTACTGGGCCTGGAGGTCGTTGATGCCCTCGACGGTGCCGTTCAGCGTGTGCGTCGACAGGAACGAGAGCAGATAGGGCACGCGGATCGAGAAGAGCTCGTGCACGCCGTCAGGTGTGCCCAGGGTGAAGATCGAGAACGACGCGTCGGCTCCGGTCGAGGTCTTGTAGAGCGCCTCCGCCGCCGCCATCTTCATCGGCTGCGTCTCGACCATCGCGAGTCCGAGCTGGTCGCCGCTGAGCACGGTGCCGATGCCGGCGACGACCATCATCCAGAGGCTGAATTTGAGAGCCGGGCGCATCGTCTCCAGGTGCTGGTTGCGCGAGAGGTGCCAGGCCGAGACGGCGATGATGAGACCGGCCGACACCATGAAGGCGCCGAAGATCGTGTGCGGGAACGCCGCCAGTGCGACCTTGTTGGTCAGCACGGCTCCGATGTCCGTCAGCTCCGCGCGACCGCGCTCCGGGTTGAGCGTGTAGCCGACCGGGTTCTGCATGAACGCGTTCGCCGCGATGATGAAGTACGCCGACAGGATGCTGCCGATCGCCGTCAACCAGATGGTCGCGAGATGCAGACCCTTCGGGAGCTTGTCCCAGCCGAAGATCCAGAGGCCGATGAACGTCGCCTCGAGGAAGAAGGCGAGCAGGCCCTCGAGCGCGAGCGGGGCGCCGAAGATGTCGCCGACGAAGCGCGAGTAGTCCGACCAGTTCATGCCGAACTGGAACTCCTGCACGATGCCGGTCACGACGCCCATGGCGAAGTTGATCAGGAAGATCTTGCCGAAGAAGTGGGTCAGCTGGAGGTAGTGGACCTTGCCGGTGCGGTACCAGCAGGTCTGGAAGATCGCGACGACGGTGACGACGCCGATGGTGAGGGGGACGAACAGGAAATGGTAGATCGTTGTGAGCCCGAACTGCCACCGCGACAGCAGCAGCGGGTCCAAGAGATCGTTCACGGCGTCTCACCCTTCGATCAGTCTTCTACACGTCGTAGAAGTTCGTCTTCTACAGAGTGTAGAACATTCTCAGCCTGTTCGCGGTATCCTGTGTCCGTGGCGAATCTCGGAGAACTGGAGCGGGCTGTCATGGACGCCCTGTGGGCGACCGACACCCCCGTCACGGCCGGCGAACTACGCGACAAGCTATCGACCGCCCGCGGCGAGGGGAAGACCCCGGCACTCACCACGGTGCTCACCGTGCTCTCCCGTCTCGAGCAGAAGGGCATGGTCGACCGCGACCGCGACGCACGCCCCCACGTGTACTTCGCCTCCCTCTCCCGTGCCGGGCACGTCGCCGACCTCATGCGCGAGGTGCTGGAGTCCTCCTCCGACCGCACCGAGGCGCTCGCCTACTTCGTGGGCTCGGTCGACGAGTCGGAGGCGCAGATGCTGCGCCGCCTGCTCGAGGCACGCACCTCCTAGCCGACCGTGCTCCCCGTCAACGAGACGGCCATCGCCCTGGGCCTTCTGGCGATCGCCCTGGCCTGGCCGGTGCCCCTGCTGCTCGCCCGCGCGACCTGGCCTCCCGCCGCGCCCGTGCTGGCCGTCGCGCTCTGGCAGTCCATCGCACTCGCCGGTGGCATCTCGATGATCGGCTCGCTCCTCCTGGCGGGCCTGCAGCCGTTCGGCGACGACCTGTGGAGCCGCATCGGCGGCGCGGCGGCCACCCTCTTCAGCGGCCCGCTGCCGGCCGGGGTCAGCCTCCTGAACGCGTTCCTCCTGAGCGCCGCCGTGCTCCTCACGGCGCACCTCCTCCTCAACCTCGCACTCACCTCGGTGCGCAGCCGGCGCCAGCGGCACCAGCACATGGAGCTCCTCCGCCTGCTCAGCTCGCCCCTGCCGGACGCGCCGAGCACCCGCGTGATCGACCACCCCGCACCCGCGGCGTACTGCCTGCCGGGCGCGCGCAGCGTCACCGTGCTGTCCGAGGGGATGATCTCGCTGCTCAGCCCGGAGGAGCTGGATGCGGTCGTCGCCCACGAGCGCGCCCACCTGCGGCAGAAGCACCACCTCCTGCTCGACGCGTTCCGTTCGTGGAAGCGCGCGCTCCCGTGGTTCCCGATCGCGACCCGCGCGCAGGACGCGGTCGCCCAGCTGCTCGAGATGCTCGCCGACGACACGGCCCGGCGCTCCTCCGGCGACGCGGTGCTCGCCGGCGCGATCCGCATCGTGGACGAGACCGGGACCGCCGGGACGGCTCTCGGCGCCCCGAAGGACCGCCGCACACCCGAGCAGCGCCGCGACGCCCTCCTCGCCCGGGAGGCGCGGCTCACCGCGGGCCGGCGCACCGTCGGCCCCGTGCTCCGGTCGGCCGTCGCCCTGGCCACGGTCCTGCTCGTCGTCGTCCCGCCGGTGCTGGTCCTCACGAGCTGACGACGGGCGCCCCCACCGGCTCTCCAGGCGCGGCCCAGTAGCATCGTGCGTATGCCGAAGAAGGGCTCGTACGCCAAGGGGATCGCGAAGCGCGAGCAGATCCTGTCGCGCGCGCTGGAGGTGTTCGCCGAGAAGGGCTACCGCAAGGCGTCCCTGCGCGAGATCGCCGAATCGGTCGGTCTCAGCCAGGCGGGTCTCCTGCACCACTTCTCTTCCAAAGAGGAGCTGTTCTCCGAGGTGCTGCGCAAGCGCGACGAGGTCGACACCGGCGACGCCGACTTCGGCGAGCAGTGGCCGGACGCCGTGGACGGTCTGGTCCGGGTCATCCGGCACAACGCCGAGGTCCCGGGGCTCGTGCAGCTCTACGCCACCCTCTCGGCCGAGGCGGCTGACCCCGACCATCCCGGCCACGACTACTTCGTGGAGCGCTACGCCACCATCGTCGGTGGCCTCGAACGGCATCTCCGCGCCGAGCAGGAGGCCGGTCGGATGACCGACGCGGTCGACGCGCGTCAGCTCGCCCGCATCGCGATCGCCGTCGCCGACGGCATGCAGGTGCAGTGGATGCTCGACCCGTCCGCCGACATGGCCGACGCGCTCACCGCCTTCTGGTCCCTGGTGCGGACGGCCCCGGTCACGTGAACGAAGCGCTCAGCTGGATCCTCGACCTCGTGCAGAGCGTCGACCCGGTGCTCCGCACGCTGCTGGCGGGCGTCGGCATCATGCTGGAGACGTCGATCCTCGTGGGCCTCGTGGTGCCCGGGGACACGATCGTGCTGGTGGCGAGCACAGCGGTGGACGGTCCCGTCGAGTACGTCGCGCTCGTGGTGGCCGTGGTCGTCGGCGCCCTCTGCGGGGAGTCGATCGGCTTCGGGCTCGGCCGCTGGTTCGGCCCGCGCATCCGCGCGAGTCGGCTCGGGCGCCGTCTCGGACAGCAGAACTTCGACAAGGCGGAGGCCTACCTCGCGCGCCGCGGCGGCATCGCGGTGTTCCTCTCCCGCTTCCTGCCGGTGCTGCACTCGCTCATCCCGCTCACGGTCGGCATGAGCCCGATGCGGTACCGCACCTTCATGGCGTGGACCGCGCCGGCCTGCGTGCTGTGGGCGTTCGCCTACGTCAGCGTGGGCTCGCTCGCCGCGGGAAGCTACCGCGAGCTGTCCCGCGAGCTGCACTGGGCGGGCTACATCTTCGTGGCCGTGATCGCCCTGTTCGTCCTGGCCGTCTTCGTGGTGAAGAAGGTTCTGCAGAAGCGGGAGTCCCGGCACATGCAAGAGGCGGCCCGGTCGCCCGAGCCGCCTCTCGACGGGAACTGATCCCCGATTACTTGATCGGGTGGTCCTTCAGCCAGTTCTTGGCGACCACGTCGGGTGCGGTCTTGCTGTCGCCCTGGTTCTCGCTGTTCATCTCGATGAGGTCATCGGTGGTCAGCTCGGCGGAGACCTTGTTCAGGACCTCCTTGACCTTGTCCGACGCCTTGGAGCTGTTGATCAGCGGGACGATGTTCTGCGCCGCGATCAGGCTCTTCGGGTCCTTCAGGGTCACGAAGCCGTTGTCCTTGATGGCCGGCGTCGTGGTGTAGATGTCAGCGAGCTGCACGTCGCCGTTCTTCAGCGCCGTGACGGTCAGCGGGCCGCCGGAGTCGCTGATCGGCTTGAGCGTCGCGGTGACGCCGTAGGCCGACTTGAGGCCCGGGATGCCGTAGGGGCGCGTCTCGAACTCGGGGTTCGCGCCGACCGTGAGCGGCTCGGTGACCTTGGAGAGGTCGTCGAGGCTCTTCACGCCCCACTTGTCCGAGAACTCCTTGGTGACGTTGTAGGAGTCGGCGTCCTGCGCCTCGGCCTGGTCGAGCACCTCGTAGCCCTTCGGCAGCGCCGACTTCAGCGCGGCGTAGACGTCGTCGCTGGAGCTCGCGGTGCTGTTCTTGTCATAGAACTGGAGCAGGTTGCCGCTGTACTCGGGGATGAGGTCGATCGAGCCGTCCTGCAGCGCCTTGAGGTAGACGTCGCGCTGGCCGATGCTCGGCTTGAGGTCGACCTTCACGCCGTTGGCCTCGAGGGCCTGCGCGTAGACCTGCATCAGGATCTCGGACTCGCCGAACGCGGCCGAGCCGACCGTGATGCTGTCCGACGAGGACGAGGACGAGCCGGAGCTGCTGTTGTCGAGCGCTCCGCCGCCGGACGAGCACGCGCTGAGAGCGAGGAGCGCTCCCGCCGCGACCAGGCCGGCCGCGATGCGGCTGCTCTTGGATGCGAACATGTTGATTTCTCTCTTTCGGTGGGTGCTATGGACCTTGGTGGGATGAAGAAGCTAGAGGTTGGTGCCGAGCGGGCGGTTCGGGACCGACGGGCCGAGCGGGCGCCATGGGTCCTTGTCCCGCACATCCTGGACGCGCCCGGCCGCCACGCCGCGCGGGACGACGACGCGCTGCACGATCGCGAAGACGCCGTCGGTGACGAGCGCGAGCGCGATGACGAGGATGGAGCCGCCGAGCATCTCGTCGTACTGCTGCACGGCGAGCCCGTCGAACAGGTACCGGCCGAGGCCGCCGACCGGGAGGATGGCGGCCACCGTCCAGGTCGCGACCACCTGCAGGGCGGCCGAGCGCAGCCCGCCGATGATCAGCGGCAGCGACAGCGGGAGCTCGACCTTGAACAGGATCTGCAGCTCCGTCATGCCCATAGCGCGCGCCGCGTCGATCGTGCGGCGATCCACCGACTCCAGCCCCGAGTAGGCTCCGGCGAGCACCGGCGGGATGGCGAGGATCGTCAGCGCGATCAGCGGCGGGACGATCGTCAGGTTGAGCGTGATCAGCGCGAGGTAGACGACGAGACCGAGCGTCGGGATGGCCCGCAGCGCTCCGGAGACGCCGACCGCCAGCCCGCGCAGGCGGCCGGTGTGCCCGATCGCGAGGCCGATCGGCAGGGCGATGAGGGCGGCGAGGACCAGGGTCAGGAACGAGTACCAGATGTGCTCACCCAGCCGGGCCGGGATGCCGCCGGCTCCGGCCCAGTTCGCCGGGTCGACGATCCACCCGAACGCCGCGAGGATGTCGGTCATACGCCGGTCACCGCCTTCAGCGCGGCGCGCCGCGACGCCCGCTTCGTCGTCCCGAGCCGCGTCCAGGGCATCAGCACACGGCCGAGGAGCACGAGGATCAGGTCGAACACCAGCGCGATGATCACGATGGCGACGATGCCGGTGACGACCTCGGCATTGTTGTACTGGTTGAGTCCCTGAACGAACATCGTTCCGAGGTTGCTCACGCCCACCAGCGAGCCGACGCTCACGAGGCTCACCGTGCTCACCGAGACCACCCGGAGGCCGGCCAGCAGCACGGGCCCGGCGAGCGGAAGCTCCACCGACCAGAACCGTCGCCAGGTGCTGAAGCCGACGGCGGACGCCGACTGGAGGACGTCACCCGGCACGCTCGCGAGCGCGTCGGCCGTCGTGCGCACCATGAGGGCGAGGGCGTAGAGACTGAGCGCGATGACGACGTTGATCGGGTCGAGGATTTTCGTCCCGATGAGCGCCGGCATCGCGACGAACAGGGGCAGCGACGGGATCGTGTACAGGATGCCGCCGATCGTGAGCAGCACGCCGCGGCTCGTGCGGTAGCGGTTCGCCACCCAGCCGATCGGCAGCGAGACGACGAAGCCGATGACGATCGGGAACACGCTCAACGTCACGTGAGCGACCGTGAGATCCCAGACGAGGCCGAGGTTCGACCACAGCCAGCTCACGACGCGTCCTCACCCTGCGCCGGAGCACCCACGACCGGGACGGTCGTGGCCTTTGCCTCAGGGGTGGCGGTCAGCACGCCGGCCGGCCGCCCTTCGCTGTCGACCAGCACCGAGCCGGTCGGGGTCTGCTCCACGTGCAGCGCGCGCCCCCCCCCGTCGGCGCCCAAGAAGGACGCCCCCAACTCGTCGGCCGGGTCG
>JAEWDJ010000253.1 GCA_023390155.1 Actinomycetes bacterium
GGCGAAGCCCCACCGGCTCGCGACGGTTCCCGCGCCGACCGACGGGTCCCGCGCCAGCTCGTCGTGTGCGGCCGACAGGCGGGCGGCCCGCAGGTAGGCGTTCGCGCTGGAGGCCGACCGCTCGCGGAAGGCGGCGTCGAGCTGCGCCAGCGAGACGCCGGCCGCTCTCGCGATGTCGCCGGCGGTGATCGGCAGCGAGAGGTTGTCGTCCACGAAGCGCGCGGCCCGGCGATAGGCGCTGGTGCGTCCGGCCGGCGTGTCGTGGCGGTCGCTGCGTTCGCCGATCAGCGGGAAGCAGCGGAGCGTCGCGAGCGCGACCTCGTGGAACAGACCGGCCCGGACGAGGTCGTTCTCGAACGTGCCGGCGTGCACGAACTCGGTGGCCACCTGGGCGACGTCGCGCAGGTGGGCGGCGTGCCGCACGCTCACGGGCCGCGGCGACGAGAAGGCGAGCGTGAGGCGGTCGTCGGCGAATGCCACCCGTGCCACCTCGCGCAGGCGGTCGGGGTCGAGGTAGATGTTGGTGATGCCGAGGCCCTTTCCACGCCCGAAGAGGTCGTGGCCGGGCCGGGAGAGGAAGGGGGCGCGGAAGGAGAAGTCCCGGTCCCCGTCGATCTCCCACTCGTAGTCGCCGGCGAACACGCTGGAGACGCAGAACTGGTCGAACTCGCCGTCCGACTCCCACTCGCCGGCGATCGAGTACCGGCCGACCGAGAAGCCGTCGACCCCGGACTGCTCCACGCGGAAGGTGAAGTCCGATTCGGGCTCCGAGGAGAACTGGAAACGCCCGTTCGCCTCCCGCAGCAGCAGATCGGCCTCGGCCGGATCCGTCGTGCGGCGACGGAGGTGCGTTACGGGGTCGTCCACGCCCCCACGGTACCCCGCCCACCCGAAACCTCCCTGTAATCCCGCCCGGCGACAATAGGGGCATGTCTCCACAAGAGTCGCTCCAGGATGCGCCACGAGCGCACCGCCTCCCGATCACCGTCTCCATCACCCGCCGCGTCGACGGCAGCCGTCTGCCCGAGGTCACCCGGTGGGTGCAGTCCGGCGTGAATCTCGCCAACACCTACGAGGGGTTCCTCGGCTCCGGCTGGGTGCGCGCCCGTGCCGACTCGGACGAGTGGCACATGCTGTACCGCTTCGCCGACGCCGACTCGCTCGAAGCCTGGGAGGGGTCGGAGGACCGCGCCTCCTGGCTCTACGACGGCCGCGAGCTGGTCGAGGTCTCCCGCGTCGAGCGGCGCACGGGCATCGAGGGCTGGTTCGACGCCCCGCAGCCCGGGGCACCGGCCGCTCCGCCGCGCTGGAAGCAGGCGGTCACGATCTGGCTCGGCTTCTTCCCGCTCTCCCTCGCCTTCACCTGGCTGACCGTCACGTTCGTGCCGGGCTGGCACTCGCTCTGGCCGCTCGCGACCGTGCTCATCAGCACGCTGTGCCTCACGCCGACCATGACCTACCTGCTGCTGCCGTTCGTCACCCGGCTGCTGCAGCCGTGGCTGCGGCGGTAGGCGCCGCCTAGGCTGAGGCCATGCCCGACCTGCAGGACCGCCTGGACACCCTGATCGCGGATGTCGTCGTCCCCACCCTGAAGCCGCGCGGGTACCGCAAGCGCAGGCTCGAGTGGGTGCGCGTCGGCGACACGGCCGTGCACTCCATCGCCCTGCAGCGCAGCCACGGGAACGCGCCGGACCACCTCCGCTTCTATGTGGACGTCGCGGCGTACGTCCCGGCCTTCGCCCGGACGATCGGGCAGACGGTGCCGGCGGATCCAGCCACGGCGACGCCGCACTACTCGCAGCGGTTCGAGAGCGTCTGCGACTGGCCGGCGCAGTGGGTCGACCTGGAGGCGTGGGACGACGCCGACCTCCACCCGGCGTTCCGCTCGGCGCTCGAGACGCTCGACGCACACCTTTCCGCGCTCACCACGCCGGAGGCGCTGGTCGAGGTGCTGACGTCGAGCGGGGCCGGCCTCGACCTCGACCTCTTCGCGTGGTGGTGCGCCCGCGGGGACGCGGAGGGGATGCGGCAGCAGCTCGCCACGGCGCACGCGACCTTCGGCGGCGAGGAGCGCTGGCCGCGGCTGCGCGCGCAGTTCGACCGCGTGGCCGAGCGGTTCGGTGTCGGTCCGCTGCCCGCCTGACCCGCGACCCTGAGCCCGACCCTGAGGTGACCCTGAAACCTCCCGAGAGGGGTTGCATCCGTCGACACTCGCGATATATCGTGACTCTCGTCAACATCGCGATATATCGCGAGTCACCCAGGGTCCGGCGTCTCCGGGCCCCGCACGATCGCCGCGTGGCAGCGGCGCACAGAGAGAGGTCAGGAGCATGGCACAGGAGAAGTGGCTCATCCAGTCCGGCGAGAGCCGCACGATCGACGTGGAGGTCGTCCGCGCGCTCAAGGTCGGCTTCATCGGCGGGCAGATCGACGTGATCGGGCACGACGAGCCCGGCGCGCGCATCGAGGTGCACTCGGTGCAGGGGCGGGATCTGAAGATCTCGATCGACGGCGACCGGCTGGAGGTGGACCACCCGCAGCTGCGCTGGGACAACTTCATCGAGGTCTTCAAGTCGATGCGGTCCAACGCCAAGGCCGACGTCAGCGTGCTGGTGCCGCGGGACGTCGCGCTCAAGTTCGGCGTGGTCTCGGCGACCGCCCTGGTCTCGGGGCTGCGCACCGACGCGCGTCTCAGCACGGTCTCGGGCGACGTCGTCGCCGACGGGCTGGTGGGGGACATCGAACTGAACTCCGTCAACGGCGAGCTGTCGGTGCGCGATCACTCCGGCCGCATCAGCGCGCACACCGTCTCGGGCGACGTCACCGTCAGCGGGACCATCCCGAAGCTCTCGGTCGACGGCGTCTCGGCGGACGTGATGGCGGACATCTCGGGCACCCCGGACGAGATCGCGATCAACACGGTCTCGGGCGACTCGACCATCCGCATCCCGGAGGCGGTGGGCGCCCGCTACCGCGCGAACACCGTCTCGGGCCGGGTGCAGCTGGACGACGTCGTCATCGTCGGCCACGCGGGGAAGGGGTACACCGGCACCTCCGGATCGCTCGACGGGACCTGGGTCGACATCAACGTCAACTCGGTCTCGGGCAGCGTCTCGGTGCTCCGCAGCCCGAGCGCGGCACAGGGCGCCCGGCCGGAGGGCGAGGGGGCGTCGGCGTGACCCCCGTCTTCGCCCACGGGAGCCTCCGGCTCTACCTGCTCAGCCTCCTCGCCGAGTCGCCGCGGCACGGCTACGAGCTCATCCAGGCGCTCTCCGACCGCTTCGGCGGCACGTACACGCCGAGCGCCGGCACCATCTACCCCCGCCTGGCCAAGCTCGAAGAGGAGGGCCTGGTCACCAAGACCGTCGACGGACGCAAGACGATCTACCAGATCACTCC
>JAEWDJ010000264.1 GCA_023390155.1 Actinomycetes bacterium
GAGCTGAGCGACCCCGGGCGGCCGCTGCAGAGCCAGCGCTGGGCGGGCGTGGTGGATGCGGTGGGCAGCCACACGCTCGCGAACGCGCTCGCGCAGACGCGCTACGGCGGCACGGTGACGGCGTGCGGTCTCGCGCAGGGCGCCGATCTGCCGGCGAGCGTGCTCCCGTTCATCCTGCGCGGGGTCACCCTGGTGGGCATCAACTCGGTGGAGGCGCCGCTCGCGCTGCGCGAGACGGCCTGGCGGCGGCTCGCCACCGACCTCGACGAGGAGACCCTGGCGGCGATGACCAGCGTCATCCCGCTCGCCGACGCCATCCCGGCGGCCGACGCGATCCTCGCCGGCCGGCTGCGCGGGCGCACGGTCGTCGACGTGCGCGCCTGAGCCGGAACCGCGTCCGCTCCCCCGTAAGCTGTCGCCATGATCGTCCTCGCCACCGTCGTGGTCACGCTCGCGGCCGCCCTGCACATCGCGATCTTCTTCATGGAGAGCGTCGCCTGGACCCGCCCCTCCGTCTGGAAGCGGTTCGGCGTCGCCAGCCAGGAGGCGGCCGACACGACCCGGCCGATGGCCTACAACCAGGGCTTCTACAACCTCTTCCTCGCGGTCGGCGCGGTCGTCGGCCTCATCCTCTACGGTGTGGGGCTGCACCCGGCCGGTCTGGCGCTCATCCTGTTCACGACGGGGAGCATGGTGGCGGCCTCGATCGTGCTGCTCACGACGGGCAAGGGGTACTGGCGGGCGTCGCTCACGCAGGGCGCACTGCCGCTGATCGGCTTCATCCTGATGCTGCTCTCCTGAGAGCTGCTCGCCTGATACGGCTCGCCTGAGACGCCGCAGCGGCGCCGGTCAGCGCAGCTCCGGCGCCACGGACTCGGGCCGCAACCCGCGCCCGATGAGACGCGCGGTCAGCCCCTGCAGCACCGGCGTGCTCACGGCGAGCGCCGCCCGCACGGCACGGGGAAGCGGGTCGGGCAGGCCGTCCGCTGCGCCGGGGCTCGCGATTCCGCGATGCGCCGCCAGCTGGATGCGCTGCATGGCCGACACGGCGGGGAGCCGGCGCCGCTGGATGCCGTCGAGCACGCGGAGGTCGACCTCCCCGGTGCGCAGCGGCGCCACCAGCGCGTTGGCCGCGGCCACCGCATCCTGGACCGCGTAGTTGACGCCCACGCCGAAGGCGGGCGACATGGCGTGCGCCGCGTCCCCGATGGCGAGGAAGCCGTGCCGGTACCAGCGGTCGAGGCGGTCGATCTGCACGTTGAGCAGCTTGACCTGGTCCCAGTCGTCGATGGCCTCGAGGGACTCGCGGAGGAACGGCGCCGCCGATGCGACCGCCTCGCGGAAGGCCGCGAGCCCCTCCGATTTCAGCCGGTCGATGCCGCCCTTCGCGATGACGAGCCCGGTCTGGAAGTAGTCGCCGCGGTCGATCGTGATGACCATCGACCCGTGGCGCAGGTATGCGAGCGTGCTCGGCGGCGTCTCGGCCGGCTTCGGGAGGCGGAACCACAGCACGTCGATCGGCACGCCGAACGGGCGGGGACGCAGACCCGCCGCGGCGCGCAGCCCGGAGTCGCGGCCGTCCGCGGCGACGGTCAGGGGCGCGGCGATCCGGAGGGCGCCCTGCGGGCCGCGCGCCGTGACCCCGGTGACGACGCCGTCCGACCAGGTCAGCCCGGTGGCGGTCGTCTCCATCAGCAGCCGGAAGCCCGGAGAGCCTTTCGCCTCCGCGGCGAGGAACGACAGGAAGTCCCACTGCGGCGCGAGCACCAGGAAGTCGTCGGGCGGTCCGAGCCGCGCGAAGTCGACGGGGTGCAGGCGCGTGCCGCTCACCACGGCATCCAGCGTTCGGACGCTGGTGTGCGGCAGCCCGAGGAACCGCTCGCGCAGCCCGAGCTCGCCGAGCACGCCGACGGTGGAGGGGTGGATGGTGTCGCCGCGGAAGTCGCGGAAGAAGTCCGCGTGCTTCTCGAGCACGACGACGTCGATCCCGTTGCGGGCGAGGAGGAGGCCGAGCATCATCCCCGCGGGACCGCCACCCGAGATCACGCAGGACGCCTGAAGCTGTTCCATGCTTCCGCAGCGTATCCTCCCCCCATGGCCATCGTCGCGTCCGTGCTCGTCGCTCTAGCGGCCGTGGTGCACCTCGGGGTCTTCGGCGCGCAGACGATCGCGTTCTCGTCGCCGGGCGTCTGGCGCCGCTACGGGTATGCCGACCAGCGGGATGCGGACGCCGCGCGCCCGCTCGCGTACACGCAGGGCTTCTACAGCCTCTTCCTCGCCGGCGGCGCCGTCGTCGGGCTCGTCCTGTACTGGACCACCCTGCGCCACGTGGGCTTCGGGCTGATCTTCTTCACCTGCACCTGCATGGTGCTGGCGGCGGTGGTGCAGCTGAGCGTGAGCGGGCGCAGACCCGCCGGGCCGCTGGTGCAGGGCATCCCGGCGCTGGCAGGACTGGTGCTGCTGATCGCCGCCCAGTGGACCTGACCGGGATGGCTACTCGATGATCTCGCCCTCGGCGGGGATCTCGGCCACATCGACCCGCAGCGCCTCGACGAGCTTGGCTGCGTGCGGGGTCGAGACGATCACGCGCGAGTACTCCTCGCCGTCGAGGTCGATGACGACGGCGGCGCGCTGCTTGCCCTTGATGAGCAGGAAGTCCTGCCCGCCGTGGAACTTCCACGTGCCCACCGAGAGGGTGAGCGGCACGGCCGCCCCCGGGGCGCGGATGCCGCGGATCCAGATCCACGGGTCCTCGGTGATGGCGACCGAGCGGATGCTGTCGCGCGGGATGACCAGGTCGTCCCGCTTGAGCGCGAGCACCTTCTCCGCCCGCGTGAGATGGATCTCCAAGCGGTCGGGGTGAACGTGCAGGTCGGCCATACCCTCTATCCTGCCAAGCCGCCGCGGCCCACGGCAGTGGGGAACCTCACAAACCCATAACCGTTGCTCGTGTGGGAGCGTGCACGACATCGGCGGTCTGCCGCCGGGACTCGCCATGTATCCTTCTCGACGTGGCAACCCAGAGACGGACTCCGGGCTCGCAGACTTCACTTCGTGAAGCCAACCGGGCCCGAATCGTCGATGCCATCAAGAAGCACGGCGGCCTGACCCAGGTCGAGCTCGCCGGTGCGACCGGCCTCTCGCCCGCCACGGTGTCGAACATCGTGAAGGAGCTGTCGTCGTCCGGCGTGCTCCACACCACCCAGAGCATCCGCAGCGGCCGCCGCGCCCAGCACGTCACGCTCGCGCACGCGCTCGGGCTCGTCGTGGGCGTGCACTTCTCGACGCGACACCTGCGGGTCGCGCTCGCCGACGTCGCCCACACGGTCGTCGCCGAGAACCACATGCCGCTCGCCCGCGACCACCGCGCCGACAACGAGCTCGACAAGGTCTCGATGCTGCTGAGCGACATGCTCGACTCGGTGGAGGCGTCCCGCGACGAGGTGCTGGCCGTCGGCATCGCGGTCCCCGCCCCGCTCGATCGCGCGAGCGGCACCATCGCCCGCAGCGGCATCATGCGCGGCTGGGACGGCGTGGTGATCGCGGAGGCCATGGAGCGCCGGGTGAAGTGCCCGGTCTTCGTCGACAACGCGGCCAACCTCACCGCCCTCGCCGAGTCGCGGTTCGGCGCGGGCCGCGGCAAGCGCAATTCGATCACGCTGGACCTGGGCGACGGGATCGGCGCCGGCCTCCTGCTCAACGGGCAGGTGTTCCGCGGCAACAACGGCGTCGCGGGCGAGTTCGGGCACACGACCATCCGAGAGAACGGCCCACTCTGCCGGTGCGGCAACCGCGGCTGCCTGGAGGCGATCGCGGGAGGCCCGGCCATCCTGGACGAGCTGCGCGACCACCTCGGCAGCCTGAAGCTGGGCGACGTCGTGCTGCAGGCGATGGCCGGCGACGCCCGCTGCATCCGTGCCATCGCCGACGCGGGCAAGCACATCGGCGTGGCGGCCGCCAACCTCTGCAACCTCCTGGACCCGGAGCGCGTGGTCGTGGGCGGCGAGCTCGCCCGCGCCGGCGAGCTGCTGCTCGGGCCGCTGCGCCACGCGGTCGAGCGCTCGATCATCGTCGGCGAGGATCTGATGCCCGACATCGTGCAGGGCCAGCTGGGCACGCGCGCCGCGACCCTGGGCGCCGTGGCGTACGCCGTCGACCGGGTGTCGCTCACGCCCGCGAGCGCCGCGAACTGACCCGCCGGCGGCTCTGTCCCCCGTGTCCCCCGAACGTGACGAACCGTTATCGAACGCGTTGGATTCAAGTATTGACGCCAAGACTCGCACCTGACACACTCAACGCAGCCGCCAAGGACGGCGTGCTCGAACCGGAGGTTTTTCAATGAAGATCGCCACCAAGAGAGGAGTGATCGCGTCGGCCGCGATCCTGCTCACCGCACTCAGTCTCACAGCCTGTTCGAACGGCTCCGGAAGTGGGGGCAACTCCACGGCGGACGCCTCCAAGGCCCAGATCGGCCTGCTCCTCCCCGACTCGGTGACGGCCCGCTACGAAGCCGCGGACAAGCCGTTCTTCGAGGCGAAGATCAAGGACCTCTGCCCCGACTGCAAGGTGCTCTACGCGAACGCCGACGGCGACGCGAGCAAGCAGCAGCAGCAGGCGGAGTCCATGCTGACCCAGGGCGTCAAGGTGCTCGTGCTCGACCCGTTCGACGGCGAGGCCGCGGCCTCCATCGTCGGCGAGGCGAAGGCCAAGAACATCCCGGTCATCTCCTACGACCGCCTGATCAACAGCAAGGACGTCAACTACTACATCTCCTTCGACAACGAGGAGGTCGGCAAGCTGCAGGGCCAGGCCCTCGTCGACAAGCTGAAGGCCGACGGCGTGCCGTCCGGCAGCGGCATCCTGATGGTCAACGGATCCCCGACGGACAACAACGCCACCCTGTTCAAGAAGGGCGCGCACAGCGTGATCGACTCGAGCGGCTACAAGGTGCTCGCCGAGTACGACACACCCGGATGGGACCCGGCCAAGGCTCAGGACTGGGTGTCCGGCCAGGTCACGCAGTTCGGCGACCAGATCAAGGGCGTGTACGCGGCCAACGACGGCACCGGCGGTGGCGCGATCGCCGCGCTGAAGGCGGCCAACGTCTCGCCGATCCCGCCGGTCACCGGTCAGGACGCCGAGCTCGCGGGCATCCAGCGCATCCTCGCCGGCGACCAGTACATGACCGTCTACAAGGCCATCCAGCCGGAGGCCGAGAAGGCGGCCGAGCTGGCCATCGCCCTCACCAAGGCCCAGAAGCCGGCCGGTGACACCGACGTCGACACGGCGGGCGGCGCGAAGATCGCGTCCTTCCTGCTGAAGCCGGTGGCCGTCACGACCGACAACATCGAGAGCACCGTCGTCAAGGACGAGTTCTACGGGGCCGACTCCGCCGCGAAGATCTGCACCGCGGACTACAAGGCGGCCTGCGACAAGTACGGCATCAAGTAACACCCGCGGCGCGGCCCTCCAGATGCGGGACACCGCACCTGGAGGGCCGCGTGCACCCGCCTACGATTGACCAGAACACCCGACTCCACCTCGAAGGAGAGAACGCCGTGACCATGGAAACCGCGATCGCCGAGGAGGAGCGCACCGAGCGTCGGCCGGTCCTCTCGCTGAGCGGCGTCTCGAAAGGCTTCGGCGCCGTGCAGGCGCTCACCGACATCCACCTCGACATCTACCCGGGCGAGGTCGTCGCGCTCGTCGGCGACAACGGCGCCGGCAAGTCGACCCTCGTCAAGATCCTCGCCGGGGTGCACCCGCAGGACGCGGGCACGATCACCTTCGACGGGCAGGAGGTCGCGATCCCGTCGCCGGCCGCCTCCCGCGAGCTCGGCATCGCGACCGTGTTTCAGGACCTCGCGCTGTGCGACAACCTCGACGTCGTCTCCAACCTGTTCCTCGGCCGCGAGGTCACCCACGGCACGCTCGACGAGGAGGAGATGGAGAAGCGGTCCTGGAGCCTGCTGCGGCAGCTGTCGGCGCGCATCCCGTCCGTCCGCATCGCCGTCGCGTCCCTCTCCGGAGGCCAGCGGCAGACCGTCGCGATCGCGCGCTCGCTGATCGGCGACCCGCGCGTCGTCATCCTCGACGAGCCGACCGCCGCCCTCGGCGTGGCCCAGACCGCCGAGGTGCTCAACCTGATCGAGCGGCTGCGCGAGCGCGGACTCGGGGTGCTGCTCATCAGCCACAACATGGCCGACGTGCAGGCCGTCGCCGACCGCGTCGCCGTGCTCCGGCTCGGCCGCAACAACGGCGACTTCCGCGTGCCGGACGTCAGTTACGAGGAGATCATCTCCGCCATCACCGGCGCCACGGACAACGTCGTGACGCGCCGTGCGGCCGGCACCGCCGAGAGCCGGGCGAGCAGCGAAGGGAAGGCCGACGCATGACCAAGGCAGCAGCGGAGACCCCCGCGGAGCTCGCGGCCGACCTGCAGGACGAGCGCCTCATCCGCGACGAGGGCCTGGGCGGCGCCCTGCGCGCGTTCGGTCGCCGGGTGCGCGGCGGCGACCTCGGCTCCCTGCCGGTGGTCATCGGGCTCGTGGTCATCTGGGTCGTGTTCCAGGTGCTCAACCCGAACTTCCTCAGCGCCAACAACCTGGTGAACCTCACCCTGCAGTGCGCGGCGATCGGCACGATCTCCATCGGCATCGTGCTGGTGCTGCTGCTCGGGCAGATCGACCTGTCGGTCGGCTCGGTGAGCGGCGTCGCCGCGGCCATCCTCGGCGTCGGCTTCACGCAGCTGGGCTGGCCGCTGTGGGTCACCGTGATCGTCGCCGTCCTCGCGGGCGCGGCCATCGGATACCTCTACGGCCTCCTGTTCACCCGCTTCGGAGTGCCCAGCTTCGTGATCACGCTGGCCGGCCTGCTCGGGTTCCTCGGCGTGCAGCTCTGGATCCTGGGGCCGAACAGCTCGATCAACATCCCGTACGACTCGTGGATCGTGCAGTTCGCGCAGCAGACGTTCCTGCCGCCGTGGGCCGCCTACGCCCTCGCGGTCATCGCCGCGGGCGGGATGTTCTTCTCGGACTGGCGCCGCAACGTCCGCCGCCGCCGCGCCGGCCTGTCGGAGGGCTCGACCGCGGTCGTCGCCATCAAGGCGCTGCTGCTGCTCGTGGGCCTCTGCATCGCCGTCTGGTACCTCTCGACGGACCGCGGCACCGGGGCGATGTTCCTGTTCTTCGTGGTCCTCGTGATCGTGATGAACTTCTTCCTGACCCGCACGCGCTGGGGCCGCTCGGTCTTCGCCGTCGGCGGCTCGGTCGAGGCCGCCCGCCGCGCGGGCATCAAGGTGAACCGCATCTTCATCAGCGTGTTCATCCTCTGCTCGACCTTCGCGGCGGTCGGCGGCCTGCTGGCGGCGGCCCGCCTGGCCTCGGTCAGCGCGTCCTCCGGCGGCACGGACACCAACCTCAACGCGATCGCGGCGGCCGTCATCGGCGGCACGAGCCTCTTCGGCGGCCGCGGCTCGGCGTGGTCGGCCCTGCTCGGCATCCTGGTCATCCAGTCGATCTCGAACGGCCTGACCCTGATGAACCTCGACTCGTCGTACCGCTTCATGATCACCGGTGCGGTGCTGCTGCTCGCGGTCATCATCGACTCGCTGTCGCGGCGCTCGCGGGAGTCGCACGGCCAAGCGTAGGCCGGCCCGAGCCGGCCGGAGGCGGGTGTGAGAAGGTGGTCGGGTGACCCGCACCACCACCTTCCGCGCCCGCCTTCTG
>JAEWDJ010000268.1 GCA_023390155.1 Actinomycetes bacterium
CCGCCGGCCCAGTCGGGATGGGTCGGCAGCAGCCGCAGCCCGTCGACGCCCACGCCCTCCGGCGCCGTCGCGCCGGTCAGCGACCGCGGGGCCGGGAGCGGCTTGCGCGGCGGGGGAGCCGCGAGGCAGGCCCGCCAGAAGGGCGTGTACACCGAGAACGGGGTGCCCGAACCGGTGCAGATCGTCCAGGGCTCGAAGAGCAGGGAGGCGGCGAAGCTCGTCGCCTCGACGCCGTCCGCGCGCGCCGCGGTCTTGATGCCCTCGTCGATGTGTCGTTCGGCGCCGCCGTAGCGGCGGTTCCAGAACACCGCCCCCGCGCCCGATTCACGCAGCACGTCGGCGACGACGCGGGCGGCCGGCCCGCGGCGCACGACCAGCGGCGCGCCGAGGCGGTCGAGCTCCTCCTCCAGAGCGGTCAGCGAATGGTGCAGCCACCAGCGCGCCGCTCCGCCCGGCGCGCGCACGCCGTCGGACTCCTCGTCCCAGACGTACAGGCACAGCACGTCTCGTCCGGAGTCGGCGGCGGCCCGCAGCGCGGGGTTGTCGGCCACCCGCAGGTCGTCCCGGAACCAGACGAGCGCGGGCCCGTCGCCGGCACCCGTCGCGGCCGCGCTCACAGGTCGAGGGTGTCGCCGGGCTCCAGCGCGAAGTGCTCGCCGCCGTGCTGCTCGGTCGCCCAGCCGATGCGGGCGTTCGAGAGGTCCTTGCCCGCCCGCGAGAGCACCATCTCGTGAATCGGGAAGCTCCGCTTCGGCTGCACCGCCAGCACGTAGTCCATGACCTCCGCGACCTTCATCCAGGGAGCGCCCGCCGGCGCTGCGAGCACGTCGACCTCCACGCCCTCCGGGATGGTGAAGGAGTCGCCCGCGTAATAGAGGGTGTCGTTGACGAGCACGCCCAGGTTGTCCACCGTCGGGATGCTGGAGTGGATCACCGCGTGCACCCCGCCGAAGAAGCGCAGCGTGAAGGGGCCGGCCTCCACCGTGTCGCCGGCGTGGACCACGGTCACGTCGAAGTCGCCGGCCGCCCGCGCCACACCCTCCGGCGCGTAGATCGCTGCGTCGGGGCTCAGGTCGAGCACCCGGTTCAGCTGCTCCGGCGTCCAGTGGTCCGCGTGCTCGTGGGTGATCACGATGGCGACGGTGTTGGCCGTGTCGGTGAGGGGTGTCGTGAAGCTGCCCGGATCCACGAACAGCTTCTTCCCCGAGTCCTCCAGGAGCAGAGCGGCGTGTTCGAACTTCGTGAGTCTCATGCCACAAGGAAATACCGAACGGCCGACCCTCGCAAGCTGGAGCGGTGTGCGCGCCAGGGGTGGCGGGATATACCCCGGAGGGGTATCGTTCGAGGTGTCATGGACAGCACGAACCCACCCCAGGACCAGCGCGCGGTGCACCACCACGACCCCGCGACCCCCGTCGAGCATGGTGCGGGGGGCCACGCGGAGAACGACCACGCGGGCAACGACCACTCCGGTCACGCCGGTCACGATCACTCGGGCAACGCCCACTCCGGTCACGACCACTCCGGTCACGCCGGTCACGACCACGCGGGTCACGCGGGCCACGACCGCGCCGGCCACAACCACTCCGGTCACGCCGATCACGACCACTCCGGTCACGAGCACTCCGGTCACGCCGGCCACGATCCGGCCGTCTTCCGCCGCAAGTTCTGGCTCACGCTCGTCCTGACCATCCCGACCCTGGTGTTCTCGCAGGGCCTCCAGGAGATCCTCGGGCTCTCCGGGCCGCGGTTCCCCGGCAGCCAGTACATCCCGGCACTCTTCGGCATCGCGATCTTCTTCTACGGCGGCCTCGTCTTCCTCCGCGGGGCGGTGGACGAGCTCCGCTCGCGGCAGCCGGGGATGATGACGCTGATCTCCCTCGCGATCGTCGTCGCGTTCGCCTACAGTCTCGCGGTCACGCTCGGCCTGCCCGGCATGGACTTCTGGTGGGAGCTCGCCACGCTCATCCTGATCATGCTGCTGGGGCACTGGATCGAGATGTCCGCCGTCATGGGCGCCCAGGACGCGCTGGGCCAGCTCGCGAAGCTGCTGCCCGACACAGCCGAGCGCCTGGCCGACCCGCAGGCCGAGCCCGAAGCGGTCGCGGTCTCCGACCTCCGCGTCGGCGATCTGGTACGCGTGCGGCCCGGTGCGGCCGTCCCCGTCGACGGCGTGATCGTCGAGGGCCGCAGCGAGCTCGACGAGTCGCTGCTGACCGGCGAGTCCAAGCCGGTCGGGCGCGGGCCGGGGGAGGAGGTCGTCGCCGGCAGCATCTCCGGCAGCGGCTCCCTGATCGTCCGGGTGGGGCGGACCGGTGGGGACACGGCCCTCGCCGGCATCATGCGGCTGGTCGCCGACGCGCAGGCCAGCAAGTCGGGCACGCAGGTGCTCGCCGACCGCGCCGCGGCCTGGCTGTTCTACGTGGCTCTCGCCGTCGCGACGATCACTCTGATCGTGTGGATCCTGCTGCGCCCGGGAGATCCGGCCTTCGTCCTCGAGCGCGTCGTCACCGTCCTGGTGATCGCCTGCCCCCACGCGCTCGGCCTCGCCATTCCCCTCGTCGCCCAGATCTCGACCGCGATCGGCGCCCGCAACGGCCTCCTGATCCGCGACCGGCACGCCATGGAGGACGCCCGCCGCATCGATGTCGTGCTCTTCGACAAGACCGGCACCCTGACCGAGGGGCGGCAGGGCGTCGTCACCGTGGCCGCGAGCGACGGAGACGCCGGGCAGGGCGACCTCCTGGCGCTGGCCGCAGCCGTCGAGGCCCCGGCGGAGCACCCGATCGCCCGGGCGATCGTGACGGCGGCCCGCGAGCGCGGGCTGGACGTCCGGCCGGTGACCGAATTCGAGGCCCTCGGCG
>JAEWDJ010000333.1 GCA_023390155.1 Actinomycetes bacterium
CATCATCGTCGTGATCTGCATGCTCGGCCTGCTGCTCATGGCCGCGGCCGGCTACGGGTTCGCGAAGTTCGCCTTCCCGGGCCGGGACGCGCTGTTCTTCCTCGTGCTCGTGACGATGATGATCCCGGGCCAGGTCACGATGATCCCGAGCTACCTCATCCTCAACGGGATGAAGCTGACGAACACGCTCGTCGGCATCGCCTTGCCGATGCTGGTCTCGGGGTTCGCGGTCTTCCTGTTCCGCCAGTTCATGGCGACCATCCCGACCGAGATCGTGGAGGCCGCCCGCATGGACGGCGCCGGCGAGTGGCGCATCTTCTTCCGGATCATCCTGCCGATGTCCGGCCCCATCCTCGCCGTCCAGGTGGTGCTCACCTTCATCGCCGGCTGGAACAGCTTCCTCTGGCCGCTCATCATCGCGAACGACCAGGGGCTCTACACGCTCTCCGTCGGGCTGTCCCTGCTCAACCAGCAGATCGCCACCAACCCGTCGCTGCAGATGGCCGCCTCCACGCTCATGGTCGTGCCCATCCTGATCGTCTTCGTCATCTTCCAGCGTTACGTCGTCCAGGGCTTCGCGCTCTCCGGTCTCAAGTGAGGAACGCCATGAACACCACGACTCCCCGCCTCCCGGCCGGCTTCGTCCGCGCCGAGGGGACGCAGCTGGTCGACGACCGCGGGCCGCTCCTCCTGCGCGGCGTCGGTCTCGGCAACTGGCTGCTCGCCGAGGGCTACATGTGGCGGTTCGGCGACGACATGTCGTCGCCGCGCCAGATCGAGGCGCGGATCGCCGGGCTCGTGGGGGAGGAGGCCGCCGACGCGTTCTGGCGCCGCTTCCGCGACGCGTTCGTCACCGAGCGCGACTTCGAGCTGATCGCCGGGCTCGGGTTCGACCACGTGCGCCTGCCGATCAACTCCCGCGGGGTGATGGACGACGACGGCGCCCTGCGCGAGGACGGCTTCGCCCTGATCGAGCGGGCGGTGCGCTGGAGCGAGGCCCACGGCCTCCGCATCCTGCTCGACCTGCACGGCGCCCCCGGCGGCCAGACGGGGACGAACATCGACGACTCCCCGAACGGCCTGCCCGAGCTCTTCATGTCGCCGCGGTACCGGGAGCAGACGATCGCGCTCTGGCGGGAGCTCGCCCGCCGCTACCGGGACCGGGAGGCGGTGCTCGGCTACGACCTGCTCAACGAACCGCTGCCGAACGAGTGGCAGCACCGCTACAACGACGAGCTCGTCGCCCTCTACCGCGACCTCACCACGGCCGTGCGCGAGATCGACGACCGCCACCTCCTGATGTACGAGGGAAGTCACTGGGCGACGAACCCGGAGCCGCTGCGCGACCGGTTCGACGACAACCAGGCCGTGCAGTTCCACCGCTACTGGTGCGCGCCGGACGAGACCAGCATCGCCGACTTCCTCCGGCTGCGCCGCGAGCTCGGCGCGCCGATCTACATGGGGGAGGGCGGCGAGAACACCCCCGGGTGGATCTATGCGGCGACCCGGCTCTACGAGCGCCACGGCATCGGCTGGAACTTCTGGCCGTGGAAGAAGCTGGACACGCTCACCTCGCCGCTGTCGGTGCGTCCCCCCGAGGGCTGGGACCGGATCGCCGACCCGGCCGCGCATCCCACGCCCGAGGAGGCCGGCCGCATCCTGGACGCCTTCCTGGCCGCCGTCCCCGCCGACCGCTGCGACGTGCGCACCCCGGTGCTCGACGCGCTCTTCGCCCGCCCCGAGCTGCACCTCCCCGCCTGGACGGGTGTGCGGGACGCGGCCGAGACCCCGATCGGCGACCTCACGCCGGCGGCGGTGCCCGACGGCATCTGGCACCACACCGCCGGCCGCCCCTACGCGCACGAGGAGTACGTGCCGGTCGAGCTCGTCCCCGGGTCGCGGCTCGCCTTCGGCTTCTCGGCTCCGCCGGCCACCTGGACCGTCGACGCCGACCTCCCGCACGCCGTCACCGCCAGCTGGGACGACGGCGCCCTCACCCTTGCCGCCGACGAACGCGTGCTGGTGCGGCGGCTGGAGGTGGGGGTATGACGGGATATCGTCGAGCCATGAGCGCACAGTCACGTCCGGCGCCCGCCGGCACCCGCGAGTCGGCCACCGTGACCACCCTGCGCCAGCAGAACCGCGCCGCCGCCCTGCAGTTCGTGCTGCAGGAGGGGGAGACGACCCGCGCCGAGCTCGCCCGGCGCTGCGGCTTCTCGTCGGCCTCCGCCGCCAACATCACCGCCGAGCTCATCGAGGACGGGCTGGTCGCCGAGGTGGGCTCGGTCGCCTCCCGCGGCGGGCGCCCCATCTCGCTCATCGCCCCCCGCGCAGACGGCGCCTACGCCATCGGCGTGGACGTGGGGGAGCGCGGCGTCGCCGTCGAGCTGTTCGACCTGTCGCTGACGATGGTCGACCGGGAGTTCCGCGGCGGCCGGCAGGAGGAGTCGCCCGACGACATCCACCGCGACCTGACGGAGGCGATCGCCGAGCTGCGCGAGCGCAACGCGGAGCGCTGGCCGCGGGTGCTCGGCATCGGCCTCGGCCTGCCCGGCGTCGTCGAGACCGACGCCGACGGCACCCAGGTGATCTACGCGCAGAGCCTCGGCTGGGAGCCGCGCCCCATCCCGCTCGACCTCGACCCCGACCTCCCCGTCTTCGCCGAGAACGGCGCCAAGACCCAGGCGCGTGCGGAGCTCTGGTACGGCGCCGCCCGCGGCATCGACCACGCGGTCGTCGCCCTCCTCGGCCGTGGGGTCGGCCTCGGCATCATCACGGACGGCGAGCTGGCCCACGGCGCGCACAGCAGCGCCGGCGAGTGGGGCCACACCAAGATCCGGTTCGGCGGCGACCTCTGCCGCTGCGGTCAGCGCGGCTGCGTCGAGGCGTATCTCGGCGCCGACGCCGTGCTCGCGGCGTGGCACGCCCGCGGC
>JAEWDJ010000348.1 GCA_023390155.1 Actinomycetes bacterium
GCTGACGGCCGCGTTCGTGTTCGGCTATCTGGGGGCGCGGGCGGTGACCCTGGGGCTGCGGGCGCGCGGGAAGGCGTGGATGCGCGCGGGGGCGGTGTAGGGCGGGTCGGGAACGGCGCCGGTCGCACCGGCCCGCTCCAGCCCGCCTACGCAGGCCCGGCCTCCCCCACCCGGCGCTGCTCCCCGGCCCTCAGCCCAGCCACTCCCGTGCCGCCACCACCAGCGCGCGCACGCCGGTCGGGATGGTCGGCTGCGCCAGCGGTGCGAAGAACGGCGAGTGGTTCGACGGGATGTCGGTGTCGACCGTCCCCGCGGCGATCGCGGCCTGGACGACCTCGGGGTCGCCGCCGCCGAGCATCCAGTAGACCAGGGGGACGCCGGCGGCCGTCGCGAGGTTGCCGACGTCCTCGCTGCCCGACAGGGCGCCCGGGTCGAAGACGCGCTCGGCGCCGAACTCCGCAGCGAAGGCGGCGTTGACGCGTGCGGTCGCGTCCGGGTCGTTGACGGTCACCGGGTAGCGCTCGCCCCACTCCAGATCCGGGGCCTTCGGGGCGCCGGACGCGTCGGACTCCGCGCGCAGGATGCGGTCCACGGCGCCGAGCACGCGCTCCCGCACGTCCTCGTTGAAGCTGCGCACGCTGATGCCGAGCGTCGCCTCCGCCGCGATGATGTTGTTCTTGGTCCCGGCGTGGAGGGTGCCCACGGTGACGACGGCGGTGTCCTGCGGCGCGACCTCCCGCGAGACGACCGTCTGCAGCCGCATCACGGCGGACGCGGCCATGACGACCGGATCGATCGTCGTCTCGGGGCGCGAGCCGTGGCCGCCACGGCCGTGCAGGGTGACCTCCATGGTGTCGACGGCGGCCATCGCGGCGCCGGAGTGCGCTCCGAGCATGCCCGCGGGGAGAGGGGTGACGTGCTGGCCGAGCACGACGTCGGGCGTGGGCACCACGGAGTAGAGGCCGCTGTCGACCATGACCTGCGCGCCGCCGCCGTGCTCCTCAGCGGGCTGGAACACCGCGACGACCGTCCCCGACCAGTCGGCACGGGAGGCGACGAGCGCCTCCATTGCCCCGAGCAGGCAGGTGATGTGGATGTCGTGACCGCACGCGTGCATGACCGGCACGGGGGTGCCGTCCTTGTCCTCGGCGGTGACGGTGGAGGCCCACTCCAGGCCGGTCTGCTCGCGCACGGGGAGCGCGTCCATGTCGGCGCGCAGCAGCACCGTGGGGCCCCCGCCGTTGCGCAGCACCCCGGCGACGCCGGTGCCTGCGATGCCGGTGTGCACCTCCAGGCCCAGCTCGGTCAGGTGGTCGGCGACGATCCCGGCGGTGCGGTGCTCGGCGAACGAGAGCTCGGGGTGGGCGTGGAGATCGCGGTAGAGGGCCTCAAGATCCATGAGTCTCACCCTACGGGTGCGCGGGCGGGGGTGAGCAAGGGGTGGGTGGGGTCGGGTGGGGCGCGGCGCGGTGGACATGTGAACGACAGGGCGCTGCTGGGTCGGGTCGGGCGGGCATCAGCCGCGAGAAAGGCAGCGCGCTGCCGGGTGGACCGGACACCAGCCGCGAGAACGACAGCGCACTACCGGGTCGGCCGGACACCAGCCGCAAGAACGACAGCGCACTGCCGGGTCGACCAGGCATCAGCCACGAGAACGACAGCGCACTGCCCGTTGGACCGCACACCAACCGCAAGGCCGCCCCTCACCGCTCCGGCGGCGCCGCCGTCGTGTTGCCCTGGTGGAAGACGGAGGTGAACGACTCCGCACGGGTCTCGCGGCCCTCCAGCATGTCGACGACCGCGC
This sequence comes from Actinomycetes bacterium, assembly GCA_023390155.1. GTDB lineage: Bacteria > Actinomycetota > Actinomycetes > Actinomycetales > Microbacteriaceae > Leifsonia. The sequence continues at coordinate 1,805 of JAEWDJ010000348.1, forward strand.
GGCCGGCGGCGCGGCCCTTGTCGACGGCGGGCTGCACGAGGGTGGTGAGGTCGTAGGGCCAGAGGCCGTCGACGCGCACGCCGTCGAACCCGACCACGCTGACGTCACCGGGCACCTCCAGGCCGAGCTCCTCGGCGGCGCGGATGACGCCCGCGGCGAGGAGGTCGCTCTGGGCGATGATCGCGGTGGGGCGGTTCTCCGGGTCCTCGAGCAGGGCGGTTCCGCCGAGCCGGCCCTCCTCCACGAAGGAGCCGCGGGTGACCCAGCCGGTGACCCCCGGGAAGACGTCCTGGGCGCCGGCCAGGCGGTCGAGCGCGGTCGTGGAGCTGGCGGCCTTGGCGGTGGACGCGGTGAACCGGCCGCGGGCGCGGTCGCGGGTGAGCGGGAGGGCGACGACGGCGACGTTCCGGTGTCCGAGGTCGTGGAGGTGCCGGGCGGCGATGCGGGTGGCCTCGCGGTTGTCCTGCCCGATGGTGGGAACGCCCGCGGCCGGGTCGCCCTCGATCGCCACCAGCGGGATGCCGCGCTGGCGGAGGGTGGCGACGGACTCGTCCAGCCGGGGGCTGCAACCGATGAGCACGACCGCGTCCATCGGCGCGTCCTCGATGCGCTGGGCGGCGTCGCCCGCGTCGGTGAGGATGAGGAGGCCGGCGTCGATCGCGCCGATCTCCTCCGTGATGCCGTCGAGCAGGGCGATCTTGATCGGGTCGCGGAAGGCGTCGCCGACCCGCTCCTCCATCACCACGCCGACGATCCCCGACCGGCCGCGGCGCAGCGAGCGCGCCCGCGGGTCGGGGCCGGCGTAGTTGAGTTGCTTCGCGGCGGCGAGCACGCGGTCGCGCGTGGCGTCCGAGACGGGGCCCGTTCCGGAGAACGCGAGCGAGGCCGTCGAGTTGGAGACGCCGGCGAGGCGGGCGACGGCGGCCAGGGTCGGCCGGGCGCCCGCGGAGGCTGTGCTGCTGTCGTTCACGTGTGGTAGCTTAGTCGAATCGTTTCGATCGAAACGATTCGATAGACCGAAATCCGTTCCGTTCACCCCGATCGATCACCAGGACCGCCGATGTCGCAGCCGACCCCGACCCCCTCCTCCACCGCCCCCGCGCGCGACCGGCGTGAGCTCGTCGCCTGGCGCAACGCCGTGTTCGCCGTGTTCGTGCTGAGCGGGCTCGCGCTCGCCACCTGGGTGGCGCGCATCCCGGGCGTCCGCGACGACCTCGGGCTCGGCAAGGACCCGTCCGCCGTCGGCCTCCTCATCCTGGGCATGTCGGTCGGCGCGATCCTCGGCCTGGTCGTCTCCTCCCCGGCTCTCGTGCGCTTCGGCCCGCACAAGGGGATGGCCGGTGCCCTCACGATCGCCGCCGTCGGCATGGCGCTCCTCGGCCTCGGCTCCACCGTCTTCCACGCCGTCCCCCTGGTCGCCGTCGGCCTCATCCTGCTCGGCTTCGGCAACGGGATGCTCGACGTGATGATGAACGTCGAGGGCACCGCCGTCGAGCGCGAGATCGGCAAGACGCTCATGCCGCTCATGCACGCCTGCTTCAGCCTCGGCACCGTGATCGGCGCCGGCATCGGGGCCGCGGCCGCCGCCCTCCACATCGCCGTCGCCTGGCACCTGCTCGGCGTCGCCGTCGTGCTCGTCGTCGGCATCCTGATCGCCATCCGCTTCATCCCGCGCGAGGCCGAGCTCGGCGACGAGGCCGACGAGAAGCAGCGCATCCCCTTCGGCGAGCGCATGCGCTCCGCCCTCGCGGTCTGGGCCGACTGGCGCCTCATCCTCATCGGCGTGGTGATGCTCGGCATGGCGTTCGGCGAGGGATCCGCCAACGACTGGATCTCCCTCGCCGTCGTCGACGGCCACGACCAGACCAACGCCACCGGCGCCATCGTGTTCGGCGTGTTCGTCGCCGCCATGACCGTCGGCCGCGTCGCCGGCGGCCCCGTCGTCGACCGCATCGGCCGGGTCAACGCCATCCGCATCACGGCCGGCATGGGCGTCGCAGGCCTCCTCCTCTTCATCCTCGGCGGCCCGATGTGGGTCGTCGTGATCGGCACCGTGCTCTGGGGCTTCGGCGTCTCCCTCGGCTTCCCCCTCGGCATGTCCGCCGCCGCCGACGGCACCGGCAACCCCGCGGCCCGCGTCTCCGCGGTGGCCATCATCGGCTACTGCGCCTTCCTGGTCGGCCCGCCGGTAATCGGGTTCCTGGGCAAGGAGTTCGGCCTCCTGAACGCGCTGTACCTCATCCTGGCGCTGCTGCTCGCCTCGCTGCTGGCGGCGCCGGCGGTGCGGCCGCAGAAGGCGGCGCGGGGGTAGCGGGGGCGGTTGGCTTCTCGTCGGTTGCGGAGGAGATCCCGAGCGACACACCGGGCGGAGGCAGTCAGCGGAGGGAGACGCGCAGCCGTTCCCGCCGGACCTCCTCCCCTGGCAGCGCCGATAATGCCGTGTGTCGGGAGAGGAGGAGATCCCGCTCGACACGCCAGGCCAAGACGGGCAGCGGAGGAGATGCGCAGCCGTTGACGCCGCCTCTCCTCCCCTGGCAGCGCCGATACGGCCGGGCGTCGGCAGCGGAGGAAATCCCGTGCGACACGCCAGGCAGCGGTGGGCAGCGGAGGAGATGTGC
>JAEWDJ010000183.1 GCA_023390155.1 Actinomycetes bacterium
GCCCGGACCTCGCGCGCCGCTTCTCGGTGCTGCAGACCCCCACCACCCTCGTCCTCGACGGCTCGGGCGCCGTCCGCGCCCGCATCGGCGGCGCCGCCCGACCCGCCGACGTGCGAGCCACCCTCGACCGCATCCTCGGGAGCGACCATGTCCCAGCCTGACCGACCCGCCGGCATCGACCCGCGCTCCCCGCGCTTCGGCGCCGGGATCACCGCCGTGCTCCTCCTCGTCGACGTCTTCCTCGCCCTGGTGGGCGCGACCACGGCCGCCGCCGTCCTGCTGCTGGTCATCGCGCTCCTGTTCGCCTGGGGCGCGTTCGCCGGCATCCGCCGCCACCCGTACGGCGTGCTCTACCGCCGGCTGGTGCAGCCGCGCCTCGCGCCGCCGGCCGAGCGGGAGGATCCCGCTCCCCCGACCTTCGCGCAGGGGGTCGGGCTGGTCGTGACCGGCGCCGGGCTCGTCCTGCATCTGCTCGGCGTCCCGTACGCCCTGCCCGTCGCGGCCGCGCTCGCGTTCGTCGCCGCCTTCCTCAACGCCGTCTTCGGCTACTGCCTGGGCTGCCAGATCTACCTGCTGCTCGTCCGCGCCGGAGTGGTCCGCCGACGTGCCGCCGCCAGCGGCCCGGCGGCCTGAGCGCCAAACCGGGAATCCCCCGCACGCCGGGCGGACGGCGCCGGCGCGTCGGTAGTCTGGACGCACCCGCCGCGCCCGCGGCGGACGGAACAGGAGCACCCATGCCCGTCACCAGCGAATCCACCACCGTCTGGACCGGAGACCTCACGTCCGGATCCGGGAACGTCACCCTCGACTCCTCGGGCGCCGCAGAACTGCCCGTGACCTGGAAGGCCCGCTCGCAGGGCGGCGGCGACGTGACGACCCCGGAGGAGTTGCTGGGCGCGGCGCACGCCGCGTGCTTCTCGATGGCGTTCTCGAACATCCTCTCGGGCTTCGGCTCGGCCCCGGAGAGCATCCGGACCACCGCCGCCGTCACCTTCGACCCGGCCGAGGGCATCACCGGGAGCCACCTGACCGTCGAGGCGACCGTGCCGGGCCTGTCCGCCGAGGACTTCCAGCGCCTGGCCGACGAGGCCAAGCGCACCTGCCCCGTCTCGCGGGCCCTGGTCGGCATCCCGATCACGCTCGACGCCACCCTGGCCTGAACCGTGCGGGTGCTCGTGGCCGGCGCCTCCGGCATGATCGGCACCGAGCTCACCCGGCAGCTCGCCGGCGCGGGCCACGAGGTGCGCCGGCTGGTGCGCCGGCGTCCGCAGTCCGCCGACGAGTTCCACTGGTCGCCGTCGACCCGCATGATCGACGTCAACCTGATGGAGACGACGGACGCGGTGGTGAACCTCTCCGGCGCCTCGCTCAACCACCTGCCGTGGACGGCCGCGACCAAGCGCCGCATCCTGTCGTCACGGCTGGAGGCGACGGGGACGCTCACCGACGCCATGCGGCAGTCCTCGCGCCCGCCCGCCGTCTTCCTGAGCGGGTCGGCCGTCGGATACTACGGCGACCGGCCCGGTCAGAAGCTGACCGAGGACGCGGCGAAGGGCACCGGGTTCCTCTCCGACGTCGTCGAGGCGTGGGAGACCGCCGCGCGCCTCGCGCCGGAGAAGACCCGGGTGGTCCTTCTGCGCACCGGCCTCGTCATCGGGCGCGGCGGCGCGATGAAGCCGCTGCTGCCCGTCGCGAAGCTGGGCCTCGCCGGCCCGATCGCGGGTGGCGGGATGCACTGGCCGTGGGTGAGCCTGCACGACGAGGCCGCCGCCATCGTGCACCTGCTGACCTCGAGCCTGGAGGGCCCGGTCAACATCGTCGGTCCCACGCCGGCCACCGCGGGCGGGGTGCTCCGGGCGCTGACCGCCGCCGTCCACCGCCCCTACGGGCTGCCTCTCCCCGAGAAGGCGATCACGCTCACCCTGCGGGAGGCCGGGCGCGAGCTGCTGCTCGCGAGTCAGAAGGTGATCCCGGCGCGACTCCTCGAGGACGGCTTCGCCTTCCGCGACCGCACGGTGCGGGACGCGATGGAACACCTCGTGGAGCCTGCCGCCGCGTAGGCCGCGGCGCTCGCCTCACGGGCGGGCGGCGCGGCCCTCGGCCCGGTACAGCCGGATCGACTGCCGCAGCGCCTCCCGCGCTCGGCGCCGGTCGCCTGAGGCGTCGTAGGCAAGCCCCAGCCGGAACCAGGCGCGCCAGCTCTCGGGCGCGGCCTCCACCTCGGCCTTGTAGGTCGGGAAGTCGGCGTCGGCGGCGTCGCGCAACGGCCGGCCGCTCGCCCGGTGCGGCAGCTGCTCCTCGGGGAGGCCGCCCTCGGCGTCGAGGATGCGCACCAGCTTCTCGGTCTGCGCGCCGAAGAGCAGCTCCCGGCCGATCGCCCAGGCGGCGATGATCGGCAGCAGGATCAGGGCGACGCCCATCGCGATGCCGACCGGCTCCCCGCTCGCGATGAGCAGGACCGATCGCTGGAAGACCAGCACGAGGTAGACGAGCAGGATGATCGCCATGACGATGGCGGCGACGCGGTTCCTCATCCGGCGCTCAGCGCTCGCGCACGGTGGGCCGGGGCGGTTCGCCGTCCGGGCCGGAGATGCCGAGGTCGATCAGCGCGTCGAGCCCCACCAGCACGCCGGTCGCGTTCGCGGCCGCGCGCAGCGCCAGCAGGATGCCCGCCTCGTAGGCCTGGGGGCCGACGGTGTCGTGCCGGATGGTGAGGGTCTCGCCCGGGCCGCCGAAGATCACCTGCTGCTCGGCGACGACGCCGCGCATCCGGAGGCTGTGGATGGGCACGCTCGCCACCTGCTGGCCGCGGGCGCGCTGGTCGGTGTGCGGGGCGTCGACCGGACCGCGCCCGGCGCGGGCGGCGCCGATCAGCTCGGCGGTGCGGACGGCCGTTCCGGACGGCGAGTCGACCTTGGTCGCGCCGTGCGCCTCGATGATCTCGATGGAGTCGAAGAAGCGGGCGGCGACGGTCGCGAAGGCGGTGCCGAGGGCCGAGCCGAGCGAGAAGTTCGGGATGACGACCGCGCCCCGCCCCTCGTGCTCGGCGACGCGCCGCTCCAGGTCGAGGATGCGGTCGGCGGACCAGCCGGAGGTCCCGACGAGCACGTTGAGGCCGTTGTCGACCGCGAACGCGACGATGCCCGGGCTCACCTGCGGGAGGGTCATGTCGACGAGCACGTCCGCCCCGAGCATCTCGTCGAGGGACGACGACGAGCCCAGGGTCGCGACGAGCTCGAGGTCGTCCGCCTGCTCGATGAGCCGGACGGCCACGCTTCCCAGTTTCCCGCTCGCCCCCGCGACGGCCACGCGAATAGTCACGGGTCCACCCTACCCGGCGCCCCGTGTCCGGACCGCGGGGCTACGCTGGGGCGATGGTGTCATTCGCAGACGTCGCCGTCACCGACGCGGCCGCCCACCGCATGCTCGCGGACTACTTCGCCGAGCGCGCCGCGACCTTCCCGTCGGCGCAGGGCGCCTACCGCACCACCTTCCCCGACCCGTCCCAGTTCGTCGCCCCGTCCGGCGTCTTCCTCCTCGCCTACGACGAGGACGGCGAGGCCGGGTGCGGCGGCGTGCGCGAGCTCCGCGTCCCCCCGAGCGCGACCGATGAGGGCGACGGCGTCGTCCGGTACGAGATCAAGCATCTCTGGGTCGCGCCCGCGCACCGCCGCCGCGGGCTCGGGCGGGCGATCCTGTCGGAACTGGAGCACCGCGCCCGCGGCTTCGGCGCGACGGAGGTGGTGCTCGACACCAACGAGAGCCTGGAGGCCGCCGGGGCGCTCTACCGCACCCACGGCTACGAGGACATCCAGCCCTACAACGACAACCCGAACGCCACCAACTGGTACCGCAAGGTGCTCGACGAGACCGGCCGCAGCGAGGCCGGCCTCAGCTAGACCGGCTGCAGCTCGGGCAGGCCGGTGCGCAGCTCGACCGGCAGGTGGCCGAGGTCGTTGTGCACCACGAGGACCGGCGGCTTGGCCGAGCGCACGCGGATGATCGTCAGGCCGCAGTTGGCCTGGTTGAGGCCGAGCCACCGCCACGCGGGGGCGTCGAAGACGTGACGCACGAACCAGCCGATCACGAAGTTGTGGGTGACGAGCAGGTCGTGCCGGTCGCCCAGCGCCGGGGTGAGGAACTCCCCCACCGCGTCCTCCATCTGCGCGCTGCCGGCCTCGATCTCGGCCTCGGTCACCGAGCCGAAGAACGACTCGAACGCCTTGGGCATGTCGGGGGTCGGGCCCGACGGGATGCAGTCGAACAGGAGGCTCGACGGCTCGGGGTTCAGCGCGGGCATCCGCTCGGCCATGATGGCGGCCGTCTCGGCGGCGCGCGCCAGCGGCGAGTGGTACATGGCGGTGAACGGGATGCCGCTCAGGCGCTCGGCGATGAGATGCGCCTGGCGCTTGCCGCGCGGGGACAGCGGGCCGTCGGGCATGCCGTGCTCGGCGTCCTGCTGCTCGCCGTGGCGGACGAGGTAGAGGTAGTGGGGCACCGGGAGACCTTTCGGAACGGGGATGTCGGGAAGCGGCGGGATCAGGGAGCCAGGCCGGCGAGCGCGTCGTCGGCCAGGCTCCCCACCGCGGAGACCGAGACCGGCCGATCCGCCAGGTCCCGGGCGAGGTCGCGCACGTCGTCGGCGGTGACGAGGTGGAGGCGACGGAGGCTCTCATCGAGGTCGGCGAACTCGCCGAGGCTGATCTCGGCCCGGCCGAGGCGCGACATGCGGGTGTCGGAGTCCTCGAGGGCGAGCGCGGCGCCGCCGGAGAGCTGGCCGACCGCGCGGTGCAGCTCGTCTGGCGTGACGCCGTGGTCGGCGAGGCGGTGCAGCTCGGCGAGCATGAGCTCGGCGACCTGGCGGGCCTTCGCCGGTGCGCAGCCGGCGTAGAGGCCGAAGACGCCCGCGTCGGAGTACGACCCCGAGAAGGAGTAGACGGCGTAGGCCAGACCGCGCTTCTCGCGGATCTCCTGGAACAGGCGGCTCGACATCCCGCCGCCGAGGACGGAGTTCAGCACGCTCATGGCGGTGCGCCGCGGGTCGGTGGCGACGATGCCGGGCACGCCGATCAGCAGGTTGGCCTGCTCGGTCGGGCGCTGCACGGTGACGAGGGCGGCGCCCCGCTCGACGGCGACGGGCTCGGCGGCGCGGCGCTCGACGGGTGCGGCGGTGTGGTCC
>JAEWDJ010000017.1 GCA_023390155.1 Actinomycetes bacterium
GCTGACGATCGGGCGCTCGGCGAGGATGCCGGCGATCCGGTCGTCGACGGCGGCGGCGAGCCGGGCGTCGGCGGGCTGGGCGGTGTCGGCGACCGTCTTGGCGGCCTCGCCGAGGTGGCGGCGCTCGGCCGGGCTGCGGCGCTTGTCGGTGGCCGCGCCGGCGAGGAGGTCGTGGCCCATGCGGAGCATCAGCTCGACGTCGACGCCCGCGGGCACCTTGACCTCGGCGTTGTGCCTCCAGGTGGCGTAGTCGTCGGCATACGCCTGCACGCGGTAGCGCCAGAGGCCCTCGGTCTCGAGCTGGACCTCCACCTCCCACCGGTCGGTGCCGGGGTCGACGGGGTGCATGTGGTGCTCGGTCTGCACGCCCTCGGGATCGAGCAGCAGGAGGTCGACGCCGATGCGGTCGTGACCCTCGCGGAAGGCGGTGGCTCGGAAGGGCACGACCTCGCCGCGGAAGGCGACGGCCGGCCAGTGGCCCTCGTCGACCTGGGGCGAGAGCCCGAGGATGGGCAACCGCGTCAGGAGCGGCTCGTACTCGGCCTCGGGCACGCCCGCGGCATGTCGTCCCGCCTCCTCCGGGAGGTGGTCGACGGTGGCCTCCGGTGCCGCTGCGGCTGCCGGCTTGGTCGCTGCGCTCTTTCCCACATCCCGACCGTACACTCATTAACCTGCCCGACATGAGCCTCCTCTAGGGTGGTGCGAGTGAAGGCCATCCGTAGATTCACCGTCCGAGCCGTCCTGCCCGAGAACCTCTCCGCACTGGAGGAGTTGGCGGGCAATCTCCGCTGGTCCTGGCACGAGCCGACCAAGGAGCTCTTCGCCCGCATCTCGCCCGAGCTGTGGCAGGCGGTCGAGCACGATCCCGTCGCCCTCCTGGGCGCCGTCGACCCGGCCCGTCTGGCCGAGCTCGCCGCTGATCCCGGCTACGTCGACTGGGCGAACCACACGAGGGACGAGCTGCGCGCGTACCTGAACGACCCGCGCTGGTACCAGTCGCTCGGCGACCAGGGGCCGCGCACGATCGCGTACTTCTCGCCCGAGTTCGGCATCGCCGCGGCGCTCCCGCAGTACTCCGGCGGCCTCGGCATCCTCGCCGGCGACCACCTGAAGGCGGCCAGCGACCTCGGCGTCCCGCTGGTCGGCGTCGGGCTCTTCTACCGGTCCGGCTACTTCTCGCAGGCGATCTCGCCCGACGGGTGGCAGCAGGAGAGCTACCCGACGCTCGATCCCGACGGGCTCCCGCTGAGCGTGCTGCGCACGCCGGACGGCACGCCCGTCGAGATCTCGCTCGCGCTGCCCGACGGCGTGCTGCACGCGCGGGTGTGGCAGGCGGCGGTCGGGCGGGTGCGGCTGCTGCTGCTCGACACCGACATCCCCGAGAACGAGGACCGGCTGCGCTCGGTCACCGACCGGCTCTACGGTGGCGGCGGCGAGCACCGGCTGCTGCAGGAGCTGCTGCTCGGCATCGGCGGGGTGCGGGCCATCGAGGCCTGGGCGGAGCTCACCGGCGCGCCGGAGGCGGAGGTGTTCCACACCAACGAAGGCCACGCCGGGTTCCTCGGCCTCGAGCGCATCGCGAACCTGATCGGCGACGGCCTCAGCTTCGACGAGGCGCTCCAGGTGGTCAGGGCCGGTACGGTGTTCACCACGCACACGCCGGTGCCCGCGGGCATCGACCGGTTCGACCGGCCGCTGGTCGAGCGCTACTTCTCCACCTCCCTCCTCCCGGGCGTCGAGGTGGAGCAGGTGCTCGCCCTCGGCGCCGAGGACTATCCCGGCGGCTCGCCGGACGTGTTCAACATGGCGGTCATGGGCCTGCGGCTCGGCCAGCACGCCAACGGCGTCTCGCAGCTGCACGGCGATGTCAGCCGCCACATGTTCAACGGCCTCTACCCGGGCTTCGACCCGCAGGAGGTGCCGATCGACTCGGTCACCAACGGCGTGCACGCGCCCACCTGGACCGACCCGATGCTGCGGGCGCTCGCCCTGGAGCGGCTGGGGACCGACGACACCGCGCACGCCGACTGGGCGAACGCCGGCGCCGTGGGCGACGCGGACCTCTGGTCGGTGCGCAACCGGATGCGCGAACAGCTCGTGCAGGACGCCCGCTCCCGGCTCCAGGCCGCGTGGGAGGAGCAGAACCCGGGCGGGATCGCTCCGGCGTGGATGAACGAGCTGCTCGATCCGAACGTGCTCACGATCGGGTTCGCGCGCCGCGTGCCGACCTACAAGCGGTTGACGCTGATGCTCCACGACCCCGAGCGGCTGCGCAACATCCTCCTGCACGCGGAGCGGCCGGTGCAGTTCGTGATCGCCGGCAAGTCGCACCCGGCCGACGACGAGGGCAAGCGGCTCATCCAGAAGCTGGTGCAGTTCGCCTCGGAGCCCGAGATCCGCAGCAGGATGGTCTTCCTCCCCGACTACGACATCGGGATGGCGCAGCTGCTCTACCCGGGCACCGACGTGTGGCTGAACAACCCGCTGCGCCCGCTGGAGGCGTGCGGCACCTCGGGCATGAAGGCGGCCCTCAACGGCGGGCTGAACCTGTCCATCCTCGACGGCTGGTGGAACGAGTTCTACGACGGCGAGAACGGCTGGGCGATCCCCTCGGCGGACGCCGCCGGGGACGGCGCCGAGCGCGACGCGCTGGAGGCGGAGGCCATGTACGACCTCATCGAGCACCAGATCGCGCCGCGGTTCTACGACCGCGACGGCGACGGCGTGCCGACCGCGTGGGTGGGGCAGATCCGGCACACGCTGTCGACCCTGTCGCCCGCGCTGAGCGCCGAGCGGATGGTGAAGGAGTACGTCGAGCGCCTGTACATCCCGGCATCCGGATACGAGGAGCGGCTGAGCGCGGACGGCTTCGCCGCGGCCCGCGGGCTCGCCTCGTGGAAGGACCGGGTCCGCGCGGCCTGGCCGGGCGTGAACGTCGCCCACGTCGACGCCGGCGGGGTGGACGCGGTGCCGCAGGTGGGCGACCAGCTCCACGTGCGCGCGCTCGTGCACCTGAACGGGCTGAAGCCGGAGGACGTCGAGGTGCAGGTGGTCTACGGCCGCAGCCACGACGGCGGCGACCTCACCGACGTGCGGCACCAGCGGCTGGCGCTCGACGACGGCGTCCCCGGAACGGACGACCCGGGCGTGGCCCGCGAGTACGTGGGGACGGTGACGCTCGCCTGGGCGGGATCGTTCGGCTACACCGTCCGAGTCGTGCCCGTGAACGATCTGCTCCTGTCGCCGGCCGAGCTGGGCCTGGTGGCCGTCGCCGTCTGAGCGGGAGGGCCCACCCCCGCAGACGAGGAGCGGGAGGGCCATCAGCGTGACGGCGGCGGCGCCGAGCG
>JAEWDJ010000049.1 GCA_023390155.1 Actinomycetes bacterium
CGGCGGAACCGGCCGCGGGGGCCTCCTCCACCCCGACCAGTCCGAGGCCGGCCAGTTCGCCGACGAGGTCGCCGACGGTCGAGCGGTTGAGGCCGGTCAGCCGGGTGAGGTCGCTGCGCGACAGCGCGCCTTCGCGGTGGACGAGCCCGAGCACGGTCGCCAGGTTGCTCCGGCGCAGCGCATCGGTCGCGCCGCCGCTCGCGTGGCGCACGGTGCTGAGCTCGGAGGCCGTCGACATGATCTGACACTAACCCCCGTCACCAGGTTTCCGGTCGCGCCCCCAGCGGCACCGCGGCCGGCCGCTCGACGGTCGACGCGAGCGTGACGACCGCGTGCTCGCGTCCGGCCGTGACGACCGCCTCCATGATCTCGAGCACGTGGAACGCGAGCTCCCCGGAGGCGCGGTGCGGCCGCTCCGTCTCGATGGCGCGGGCGAGGTCGGCCAGGCCGACACCACGGCCCGCGTCGGCGTACCCGGCGAGGGCGGGGACCTCCCGGAACTCGCGGTCCTCCGCGGTAGCGAGCAGCACCGGGTCCGAGAAGCGGTTCGGGTCCGGCACGGCGAGCGTGCCGGCCGTGCCGTGCACCTCGAACAGCGGGATGCGCGTGGCCCACACCTCGAACGACACGGTGACGGTCGAGACGACGCCCGACGCGTGCTCCAGGATCGCCGTGACGTGCGTGTCCACGTCCACCGGGACGGCGGTGCCGGCGAGCGGCCCCGTCGCGACCGTGCGCTCGCGCGCCGACCGGCCGGTGACGCCGGAGACGCGCAACACCGGGCCGAAGAAGGTGACGAGGCTCGTGAGGTAGTACGGCCCCATGTCGAACAGGGGGCCGCCTCCCGGCTGGTAATAGAACGCGGGGGCGGGATGCCACAGCTCATGCCCCGGGGCACTCCAGGCGACGGCGGCGGCGACCGGGGTGCCGACGCGCCCCTCGTCGAGGAGCGCGCGGGCGGTCTGGATGCCCGTGCCGAGCACGGTGTCCGGCGCGCTGCCGACCCGCAGCCCCCGCTCGGCGGCACGGGCGAGCACCGGCGCGGCCTCCGCGGTGGCGAGGGCGAGCGGCTTCTCGCCGTAGACGTGCTTGCCCGCGTCCAGCGCGCGCAGGGCGACCTCCGCGTGGGCCCGGGGGATCGTGAGGTTGAGCACGACGTCCACGGCCGGGTCCGCCAGGAGCTCGTCCACGGCGAGCGCACGCACGCCCTGGTCGGTGGCCACCGCCGCGGCCCGCGCGAGGTCGAGGTCGGCCACGGCCTCCAGCCGCAGGCCCGGCAGCGTCGGGAACTCCGCGAAGTACTGCGCGCTGATGTTCCCGACGCCGATGACGCCGACGCTCAGCGGGCGGCCCACAGCAGCCCCCGCTCGATGATGGTGCGCACGGGCCGGCTCTCGACGATCTCCAGCCGGTGGCCCGGCGCCGAGACGAAGACGCGCCCCCGGCCCCACTGCCGGGTCCAGATCGCGGGCGCCGTCACCGGGCGGTTCCACGCGTCCCACGGCCGCACCTCCTGGGTGGTCGTGGCGAGAACGTCGTTGTACTCGTCCGACAGCACCCAGTACTGCTCGCTGACCAGGTCGAAATCCTGAATGCCCTCCGTGATCGGGTGGGTCTTGCCGTACTCGGTGATGTGTACGGTGTACGGGATGTAGTTGTCGCTCTGCTCGCCCGTGCGCTCGGCCGGGTCCTTGCCCGCGTGGTGGGCGAACTGGCCGCCGATCATGTGCAGGTAGTCGGCGCTGTCGCGGTACGCGTCGGCGATGCCGCCGTGCCAGCCGGCGAGCCCCGTGCCGTTCAGCACGGCGCGCTGCAGCCCGGCGAGCTCCTCCGGCTCGATGGTGTTCATCGTGTTGATCTGGAGGACGAGGTCGACCGTGGCCATGAACGCCTCGTCGGCGTAGACGGCGGGCGACTCCTCGATGCGCACGGTGAAGCCGTTCGCCTCGAGGAACGGGATGAAGAGGTCCGTGGTCTCGACGGGCATGTGCCCGTCCCAGCCGCCGCGGACGACGAGAGCCTGCTTGGTCATGGTTCCTTTCGGGGTGGTGCCGGTGCGGTGGGACCGCGGCCGGTCAGGCGGTGGTGGTCCACGCGCTGCCCGTGGCGGCGCTGCGCTCGACCGCGTCGAGGACGCGCTGGATGTGGAGGCCGTCGGCGAACGACGGCTCGGGGTCGGTGCCGTCGGCGATCGCGGTGACGAAGTCGACGACCTCGTGGCTGAAGGCGTGCTCGTAGCCGATAGCGTGGCCGGTCGGCCACCAGTTCGCCATGTAGGGGTGCTCCGGCTCGGTCACGATGATGCGGGTGAAGCCCTGCTCACCAGCGGGCGCGGTCGCGTCGTAGAACTGCAGCTCGTTCATCGCCTCCAGGTCGAAGGCGATGGCCCCGCGCGACCCCGAGAGCTCGATCCGGAGGGCGTTCTTGCGCCCGGTGGCGTAGCGGGTGGCCTCGAACGCGCCGATCGCGCCGGCAGCGGCTCCCCCGCTCAGGCGGGCGGTGAACCACGCCGCGTCGTCCACCGTCACGCGGCCGCGCTCCGTCGACGCGGTGCCCGAGAGGCCGACCGTCTCGCCGAGCAGCGGACGCTCGTCCACGAAGGTCGCCAGGGTGCCCGAGACGGAGGCGAGCGTGGAGCCGGTGAGGTGCTCGACCAGGTCGATCGCGTGCGCGCCGATGTCGCCGAGCGACCCCGAACCGGCCAGCTCCCTGTCGAGCCGCCAGGTCATCGGGCCCTCCTCGTCGGTGAGCCAGTCCTGGAGGTAGAGGGCGCGCAGCTGGCGGATCTCCCCCAGCCGCCCCTCCGCGATCAGCCGCCGGGCGAACCCGATGGCCGGGACGCGCCGGTAACTGAAGCCGACCATCGAGCGGACGCCGCGTGCCGCCGCGCGCTCGGCGGCCTCCACCATCGCCTCGGCCTCCGCGACCGAGTTGGCGAGCGGCTTCTCGCACAGGACGTGCTTGCCGGCCTCCAGCGCGGCGATCGCGATCTCGGCGTGGGAGGAGCCGGGCGAGCAGATGTCGACGACGTCGATCGCCGGGTCGTCGACGACGGCCCGCCAGTCGGTCTCGGCGCGCTCCCAGCCGAACTTCGCCCGCGCCGCCTCCACGCGCTCGGCATCGCGCCCCACGATCGTGGCGAGCACCGGTTCGGCGGGGAGGTCGAAGAACCGCGGGGCCACCCGCCAGCCCTGCGAGTGGGCTGCGCCCATGAACCCGTAGCCGACCATCGCCACCCGCAGGCGGTCCGTCGTTCCCGTCATCGTCTTCCGCTCCCTCGCGCTCGTCCGCAGCGACGCTAACGGCGGCGCCGAAGCGCCCGCAAGTTTCCGCGGGCGGATTGGAAAACTTTCGTCGCTCAGGCCGGGGGCGGCGCGGTGGACTCCCGGACCACGAGGGAGGTGGCGAGCTCCAGGCGCGTCGCCTCGGCCTCCCCCGCGCGGATGCGCAGCGCCAGCCGGGTGGCCTCCTCCGCCATCTCCTGCAGCGGCTGGCGGACGGTGGTGAGCGGTGGCCGCGCCCACAACGCGGGCCGGACGTCGTCGAAGCCCACGACGGAGAGGTCCTGCGGCACCCGGATGCCGAACGCGGCGGCCGCGTCGTAGACGCCCAGCGCCTGCGCGTCGTTGGCCGCGACGATGGCGGTCGGCCGGTCGGGCAGCGCCAGGAGCCGGCGCGCCTCCCGCTCCCCGCCCGTCTGGCTGAACGGGCCGACCCCGGTCAGCGCCGGGTCGAACGGGAGGCCGGCCTCGGCGAGCGCGGACTGGTATCCGGCGGTTCTGGCGCGCGAGCACATCAGCTCGGTCGGGCCGGAGACGGCGCCGATGCGGGTGTGCCCGAGCTCGATCAGGTGCCGGGTCGCGGCGAGCCCGCCCGCCCAGTTCGTCGCCCCGACCGCCGGCATGTCGAGCGGCGGGTCGCCCGCCGGGTCGACGACGACGACGGGGATGTTGCGGGTGCGCAACCGCTTGCGCTGCGCCGGTGTGAGTTGCGAGAACTGCAACACCACGGCGAGCGGCTTGCGCTGCAGCACGCCGGCGATCCACTCGTCCCCGAAGTCGTGGTGGTCGCCGAGCACGCTGAGCGTCAGCACCAGTCCGTTCTCGCGGGTGATCCGCTCCACCCCGCGCAGGATCTCGATGGACCAGTCGCCCTCGATGTTCTCGACGACGACCTCGACGGTCCCGCCGCGCTCGGGGTCGAGGCCGCGCCGGGCGTATCCCGAGCCGTGCAGCAGGTCCTCGACGCGCTGCCGCGTGGCCGCCGAGACGCCCGGGCGGCCGTTGAGCACCTTCGAGACCGTCGAGAGCGAGACGGACGCCTCGCGCGCGATCGCCTCGAGCGTGGGACGCGCGGGGCCGGTGTCCGTGCGTTCTGGCATGCAGTCACTGTGCCACAATGTCGCCCATCCCCTTCGCGCCGCCGTCCGGGGACGGCCGCGTCCGATGACGAAAGCGAGCCCATGCCCCTCACCGACCTCACGCACGCCGAACTGCTCGCCTTCCGCCCGGAGGTGGACGAGCCCGCCGACTTCGACGCGTTCTGGGCCGGCACCGTCGCCGAGTCCCGCGCGGCCGGCGGCGAGGCGACCCTCACGCCCGCGGACACGGCGATCACGGAACTGATCGTCGAGGACCTGACCTTCCCCGGCTTCGGCGGCGAGCCCGTGCGCGCCTGGGTGTCGCGGCCGAAGGGCGCCGCCGGGCCGCTGCCGGCGGTCGTGCAGTACCAGGGCTACGGCGGCGGCCGCGGGCTCCCCGGCGAGAACGTGCTGTGGGCGCTCGCCGGCTACGTGCACGTGATGATGGACACCCGCGGGCAGGGCAGCAAGTGGGGCTCGGGAGGCGTCACCGCCGACCCGCACGGCTCCGGCCCGGCCGTCCCCGGCTTCATGACCCGCGGCCTCCACGACCCCGCCGAGTACTACTACCGGCGGGTGTTCACCGA
>JAEWDJ010000085.1 GCA_023390155.1 Actinomycetes bacterium
CGTGAGCCATCCCCCCATCCTGCCAGGCGACTCCTGCCAGGCCACTCCCGCATCAGGCGACCCCCGCCGACCGACTCCCGCTAGGCGGCCCCGCCAACCGACTCCCGCTTGGCGGCCCCCGCGAACCGACTCTCGCCATCCGGCCCCCACCAGGCGACTCCCCCAGGCGACTCCCCCGCACTCCCCCGTAGGATGTTCCGGTGCGTCTCGTCATTGCCAACTGCTCCGTGGACTACGCCGGCCGCCTGAGCGCGCACCTGCCGCTCGCGAAGCGGCTGCTGATGCTCAAGTCCGACGGCAGCCTCCTGGTGCACTCCGACGGCGGCTCCTACAAGCCGCTCAACTGGATGAGCCCGCCCTGCACGCTGGCGGTCATCGAACCGGACGAGCTGCAGCGGGAGGCCGGCGTCACCGAAGTGTGGCGGGTCACGCAGGCGAAGACGGCGGACATGCTCGTGGTCTCCATCCACGAGGTGCTGCACGATTCGGCGCACGAGCTGGGCATCGACCCCGGCCTCCAGAAGGACGGCGTGGAGGCGCACCTGCAGAAGCTGCTCGCCGAGCAGATCCACCTGCTGGGCGACGGGCACGTGCTCGTGCGCCGCGAGTACATGACCGCGATCGGCCCGGTCGACATCCTCGCCCGCGACGGCGCCGGAGCCGCGGTCGCCGTCGAGCTCAAGCGCCGCGGCGACATCGACGGCGTCGCGCAGCTCCCGCGCGACCTCGAGCTGATGAACCGGGATCCCCTCCTCGCCCCCGTCTCCGGCGTGTTCGCCGCGCAGGAGATCAAGCCCCAGGCGCGCACGCTCGCCGAGGACCGCGGCATCCGCTGCCTGGTGCTCGACTACGACGCGATGCGCGGACTGGACGACAGCGACAGCAGGCTCTTCTGATGAAACCGGCCCCCCGCTTCCCGCAGACCTACGAGAACGTCCCGGTGCGCAAGGCGCTGGCGGCGATCGCCGCCGAGCCGAGCCTGGCCAACCTGGAGGCACTGCTCGCCGCGGCGGTGAAGGGCGGCCTGGTCGTCGACGTCACCGGCTCGACGCCGCAGGACACCCGGCTGCGCACGATCAGCTCGACGACCGGAGAGCCCGTGCTCCCCCTCTTCACGTCGATGAAGGCGCTGCGCGGCGCGGTCGGCCAGACCGCCGAGGGCGCGGGCACGACGGTGCAGGCCGTCATCGTGCCGGCCGTGGAGGCGCTCGGGTTCATCCGCACAGCCGAGTTCGTCGCAGTGCAGTTCGACCCGGGCTCGGAGCAGACGATGATCGTCGCCCGATCGCACATCGAGTCCGCTCTCGGCGACCGCTGAGCGAACGTACACGCACCGCGCATACGATGGGACGGCTATGACCACCCCCACCACCCCCACCGGCACCCGGACGTGGACCTGCGTGCTGTTCGACCTCGACGGCACCCTCACCGACTCCGCCCCCGGCATCACCGGCTCCCTCGTGCGCACCTTCGAGGAGCTGGGCCTCCCCGTCCCCACCCCGGCCGAGCTCGTCGAGTACGTCGGCCCGCCGCTGCTGGACTCCCTCGAGAAGTTCGCCGGCATGACCGAGGCCGAGGCGCGCGCCGCGCTCACGATCTACCGCTCCCACTACGCCGAGCACGGCGCGTTCGACAGCGCGGTCTTCCCCGGCATCCGCGGTCTGCTGCAGCGCCTCCACGCCGCCGGCATCCCGCTCGCCCTCGCGACCAGCAAGCCGGAGTCGCAGGCGACCCGCATCCTCGAGCATTTCGGGCTCGCCGAGTTCTTCACCGTCATCACGGGCGCGAGCGAGGACGAGTCCCGCAGCGCCAAGGCGGATGTCGTCGAGGAGGCACTGCGCCGGCTCACCGCCGCGGGCGTCGAGCTCGACCACACCGTGATGGTCGGCGACCGCCAGTACGACGTGGAGGGAGCCGGCGCGCACGGCCTGCCGACCATCCTCGTCGAGTGGGGCTACGGCTCCCCGGCCGAGGCCGCCGGCGCGATCGCCGTCGTGCACTCGGCCGACCAGCTCAGCACGCTGCTGCTCGGCTGAGCGGAGGCGCCGGGCGCAGGCCACGCGGAGGCGGCCACGCGGAGGCGGCTGGGCCGTCGGAGGTGCGCGAGTAGGCTGGGCTGTTGCAACACTGCACGACATTGCGACACCGCACTTACATACAGCACTAGGAAGATCATGCGCACCCGTACCACCCTGTTCGCCCCGGCCGCCCTCGTCGCGGCCCTCTCCATCGCAACCCTCGCCGGCTGCTCCAGCACCGGATCGGACTCGTCCGCCACCCCGAGCGCCTCGCAGACGCAGGCCTCGGCCTCGCTCCCTTCGGACTTCCCGAAGAGCGACGTGCCGCTCGTCGACGGCCAGATCGTCGTCGCCCGCGGCGACAAGGAGAACGGCTGGTCGGTCACCGTCCAGCCCTCCTCCAAGACCGGTTTCGCCGACGCGACCGCCGCCCTCGAGAAGGCCGGCTACACGCAGCAGGCCGGCGCGACGGACACCAAGGCCGTCTACACCAACGACAAGTACACCGTCGCCGTCGGCACCCCCGGCGTCTCGGTCACCTACACGATCACCGCGAACTAGCCTCCGCGCCCGCTCGCCCCGGACCCCCCGCCCCCCGGCGCCCCCCGCGGGACGCGCGCCTAA
>JAEWDJ010000142.1 GCA_023390155.1 Actinomycetes bacterium
GGGCGGGGCGGAACCGCCCCTTCGCTGTTCCGTGCGCTATTCGAACGCGACCACGATCTCCACCTCGACCGGCGAGTCGAGCGGAAGCACCGCGACGCCGACCGCCGAGCGCGCGTGCACGCCGGCGTCGCCGAAGATCTCACCCAGCACCTCCGAGGCGCCGTTGATGACGCCTGGCTGGCCGGTGAACGCGGGGTCGGAGGCGACGAACCCCACGACCTTCACGACGCGGGTCACCCGGTCGAGTGAGCCGAGCACGCTCTTGACCGCCGCGAGCGCGTTGAGGGCGCTGGTGCGCGCGTAGTCCTTGGCTTCGGCGGCCGGCACGAGCCCGTGCCCCTCGCCGACCTTGCCCGTCGCCGGGAGCGACCCGGCGACCATCGGGAGCTGGCCGGACGTGTAGACCAGGCCGCCGTCGATCACCGCCGGGGTGTAGGCGGCGACGGGCGGGACGACCTCCGGGAGGTCGATCCCGAGCTCGGCGAGACGGGCCTCGATCGCGGCCATCAGGCGTCCGCCCCGTCCGGCACCTGGCGCTTGAGGTAGGCCACGAGTCCACCCTCCGGACCGGTCACCACCTGCACCAGTTCCCAGCCCTCCGAGCCCCAGTTGTTGAGGATGGCGGCGGTGTTGTGGATCATCAGGGGCGTCGTGAGGTATTCCCAGCGCGGCATCGTGCTCCTTGCATTCGGGGCGTTTATCAGGTTGATCACCTACTCTGATCTTATGTCTGCGAAAAAACCACGGGCTAGAGGTGTGCTCGGTGCAGTCGGCGCTTTCGTCGGCATGAGCGCCGTTGCGGGCCTCTTGGTCACTGCCGCCGTCACGCCGGCGATCGCCGTGACCGGCATGGCCGCCAACAACGGGATCGGCGTCTTCGAGGGCCTCCCCGAGTATCTCGAGATCGGTACGCTCGCCCAGCCGACCACGATCTACGCCAAGAACGCGGACGGATCCGACCGGGCACTCGCGACGTTCTACTCGCAGAACCGACTCCCCGTCGCCTTCGGGCAGATCTCGCAGGCGACCAAGGATGCGGCCATCGCCGGTGAGGACCCGCGCTTCTACAGCCACGGCGGCGTCGACATCCAGGGCACCATGCGCGGCGTCCTCTCCACGGTCTCCGGCGGCGGCGTCCAGGGCGGCTCCTCGATCACGCAGCAGTACGTGAAGAACGTGCTGCTGCAGAAGTGCGAGGCCATGCCCGTCAAGACGGACGAGCAGAAGAAGGCCTACCAGACCTGTGTCGACGACTCGACCGGCGTGACTCCGGACCGCAAGGTCAAGGAGATGAAGTACGCAATCGGGCTCGAGAAGAAGTACACCAAGGACGAGATCCTCGTCGGATACCTCAACATCGCGGGCTTCGGCGGTTCGGTCTACGGCATCGAGGCCGCGGCGCGGTACTACTACAACACGACCGCCGCAGCGCTCACGCCCGCCCAGGCCGCGAGCCTCCTCGCGATCGTCAACGAGCCGACCTCGCTCAAGATCGACAACCCGGACTCCGAGTCGAACGGCGCAGCCAACGGCTACGCCAAGAACAAGGAGCGCCGCGACTACATCCTGCAGAAGATGTACCAGTACAAGAAGCTCACCAAGGCGCAGTACGACGAGGCCGTCGCGACGCCAGTTCAGCCGGCCATCACGCCGTCGGTGCGCGGCTGCCAGACGGCGGCCGGCGCGGCGTACTTCTGCGACTACGTGCAGAAGATCATCCTGAACGACCCGACTTTCGGCAAGGACGAGGACACCCGCACGGCGAACTTCAACCGCGGCGGCTACAAGATCTACACGAGCCTCGACCTGGACCTCCAGAAGGTCGCGGAGGACACGATCAACTCCTACGTCCCGCAGACGTACAAGGTCGACATCGGCGGTGTGCTCGTCGGCGTCCAGCCCGGCACCGGCCGTGTGCTCTACATGGCGCAGAACAAGCAGTACTCGCAGGACCCGGATGTCATCGCATCCGGTGCCCAGTTCAGCTCCATCAACTACGCGACAGACTACGACTTCGGCGGCTCCGGAGGCTTCCAGGTCGGATCGACCTACAAGGTGTTCACCCTGGCCGAGTGGCTCAAGCAGGGTCACTCGCTCAACGAAACCGTGAACGCCAACATCCGCACCTACACGAAGTTCAAGAACTCATGCACCGGTGACTGGAGCGGCACGTACAAGCCGCTCAACGACTCCGGCGGCGAGGAGGGGCAGCGCAGCGCGCAGAACGCCACCACGAACTCCATCAACACCGCCTTCGTCGCGATGGCCGCGCAGCTCGATCTGTGCGACATCAAGAAGGATGCGGAGGCGTTCGGCGTGCACACGGCAACCAACGTCGAGCTCAACTCCGACCCCGCCTCCGTGCTCGGCACGAACAACATCGCGCCGCTCACGATGGCGACCGCCTTCGCCGGCATCGCGAACAACGGCCTGACCTGCTCGCCGATCGCGATCGACAAGATCACGGACGGCTCCGGCAAGGAGGTCACCCCGCCCGCCACCAAGTGCGTGCAGTCGGTGGACCCGACCGTCGCGAACACCATGGCCAAGGCCCTGCAGGGACCGATCCAGAACGGTACCGCCGCAGGGATGAACACCACCGGCAAGGACATGCTGGGCAAGACCGGTACGACCGACGGCAACGAGCAGCTCTGGCTCGTCGCCGCCACGACGAAGGTCGCGGGCGCCTACTGGGTCGGCAACATCACCGGCCACCAGGACATGCGACGGATCTATCCGACGCACGGGACGACACCGGCCATCGCGCGTACCGCCGTCCAGCGGACCATGATGGCCGCGGCCGTGGGCAAATACGGCGGCGATGACTTCCCCGCTGCTCCCGACAAGCTCGTCCGCGGCGTCCAGGTGACCGTGCCGGATCTCGCCGGCAAGTCTCCGGATGAAGCGAAGAACATCCTGAAGGGCCTCGGCCTCGAAAGTGCGGACGGCGGGCCGCAGGACTCGATCCAGCCCGCGGGCACCGTCTCGGCCACCGACCCCGCCGCGGGCGGCTCGGTGGGCAAGGGCGCGGTCGTGACGATCTTCACGAGCAACGGGTCGCTCGCCGCCGTCCCGAACGTCGTCGGTCAGAAGGCGTCCGATGCGCAGAAGGCGCTCACGGCGGCCGGCTTCAGCGTGAAGATCTCGGGCAGCGGTGGACCGGATGCCGTCGTGCAGACGCAGGATCCGGCGGCCAACACGCCGGCGAAGCAGGGCACGCAGATCACGCTGACCGTCGCGGCGGCGAACACGCCGACACCGAAGCCGGGCGACGGCTAGTGGGACGCGGTTCCGCGCTCCGTCCACTGGGCACCGCGCTCGCGGTGCTCGGCGCGGCGGGAGCGGCCGCGTTCGCGTACGGGTCGCTCGTCGAGCGGCGCGCGTACACGCTGCGGGAGGTCTCGGTGCCGGTGCTCCCGGCCGGCTCGGAGCCCATCCGGGTCCTGCACCTGTCGGACCTGCACATGGCGCCGTGGCAGCGGGACAAGCAGGAGTGGGTGCGCGGCCTGGCCGCACTCGAGCCGGACCTCGTGGTCGACACCGGCGACAACCTCAGCCATGAGAACGGCTTGGAGGGCATCCGCGCTGCGCTCGACGCGTTCCGCGGCACCCCCGGCGTCTTCGTGCACGGCTCGAACGACTACTTCGGGCCCCAGCTGAAGAACCCGCTCAAGTACTTCACCGGCCCGTCGAAGAAGAACGGCTCGACCGCCCCGCGGCTCGACACGGCGTCGTTGACGGCGTACCTCCGCGACCTGGGCTGGCTCGACCTGAACAACGCCGCCGGCGCGCTGGACATCCGCGGCACGCACCTGGAACTCTTCGGTGTGAACGACCCGCACGTCCGCTTCGACCGCGTGGAGGCCATCCCGGGCGCGCTCGACGAGCTGCGCGAGGACGACCCGTACAGCGACGACGCGACCTGGCCGGACGATGCCCCCGCTCCGGCGCGCCCCACGGTGACGCTCGGCGTCGTGCACGCGCCCTACCGCCGCGTGCTCGACGCGTTCGTGACCTACGGCGCCGCCATGATCTTCGCCGGGCACACGCACGGCGGCCAGGTCTGCGTCCCGGGGTACGGGGCACTCGTCACGAACTGCGACATCCCCCGCAAGCAGGTGAAGGGCCTGAGCGTCTGGCGGCACGCGTTCCGCTCCGCGTTCCTCAACGTCTCCGCGGGGCTCGGCACCTCGATCTACGCGCCGGTGCGGTTCGCCTGCCGGCCGGAGGCGACGCTGGTCACATTGACCGCCGCGTGAGCGCCGAGTGGTCACGAGCACCCCTCCGGCTCGTGTATCCTAGATGAGGCCTTCAGGGCCATCGGGGTGTGGCGCAGCTTGGTAGCGCGCTTCGTTCGGGACGAAGAGGCCGCAGGTTCAAATCCTGTCACCCCGACTGAGATGTAAAGAGAGAAGGACCCCGGTTCGCCCAGCGAACCGGGGTCCTTCTCTTTTTGTTTCCGTTCGCTGTTGTCTTCCCGGGCCCCCGCCGCGAGGGGCCCCAAGCGCCGCCAAACGCGAAGCGTGCCGGCGGCGTTTGGGGTAGCGGTGGGGTGCACCCCGACACGCGACGCGCCTGAAGACCGGGGCACTACGCCCCTCCTCCACTCGAGCCTGCGACGACCTCCCTAGAACGCGTCCGGCCGCGCGAAATCCGCCGCCGCGTACCGCGACTCCGGGTCGATGTGGGCTCGCACGAGCGGGATGGTCCGGTTCACCGCGGTGTCGATGCGGCCGCGGAGGTCCTCGGAGCTGATCGCGTAGTCCGTGAAGTCGCTCTCGCTGGCGTAGATGCCGAGCGGGAGGGTGAGGGACTGGAAGAAGCCGAACAGGGGACGCATCTGGTGCTCGACGAGGAGGGCGTGCCGGTCGCTGCCGCCGGTTGCCGTGAGGACGATCGGCTTGTCGACGAGGGCGTACTGGCCGATGTGGTCGAAGAAGAGCTTGAAGAGGCCGGTGTAGGTGGCGCGGTAGGCGGGCGAGCCGACGACGATGACGTCGGCGGCCTCCACGGCCTCCAGCGCCTCGATGACCTGCGGGCCGAGGTGGGAGCGGAACGGGCCGGCGCCGAGATCGCCGAGGAGGGGCGCGAGCTCGATGGTGCGGTGGGTGCCGCCGATCGCGTCGGCGTACGAGCGGGCGACCTCGTCCACGAGGACCGTGGTCCGGGACGGGTGGGTCGGGCTGCCGCTCACTCCGACAACCGTGGGGACGTGTGCCATGCGGGGACCGCCTTTTGTCTCTTCGGGCCGGGAACGCCCCCACGCTACTCGGCTGACGCGCGCGCCTCGCCCGCGCGCGTCATGCTCCGTCATGGAGCGGGGTACAGCTCCGACACGATCTCGAGCGAGCGGATCCGGCCCTCGATGGTGGCGGCGCCGGAGGAGATCATCAGCTCGTCGGCCTCCGTCGAGGCGAGGAGGGCGTCCAGCCGAGTCCGCACCTGGTCGGGGGTACCGATGGCCTGGCGGGCGTTGCGCGCGGCGATGAACTCCTCCTCCAGGGGGCTGTAGTCGTAGGAGAGGGCCTCCTCCACGCTGACCGGCTGGGGCTTCTGCCCTTGGCGCATGCGCAGGAACGAGAGCTGGCCTGGGAGGGAGAGCGCGCGGACGGTCTCGGGGTCGTCGTCGGAGACGACGTTGACCGCGATCATCGTGTGGGGCGCGTCGAGCACGTCGCTGGGCTCGAACTTGGAACGGTAGAGGTCGAGCGCGGCTTCGGTGTTCTCGCCGGCGAAGTGATGGGCGAAGGCGAACGGCAGGCCCAGGGCGGCGGCGACCTGGGCGCTGAAGCCGCTGGAGCCGAGCAGCCAGACCTGCGGCGCGTCGCCGAGGCCGGGCACGGCCGTGATCGAGTGCAGGGGGTTGGCGTCGCTCATCCCGCCGTAGAAGAAGCCGAACAGGTCGAGCAGCTGCTGGGGGAAGTCGTCGACCCCGAGCCCCTGCTCGCTCCGGCGGAGCGCCATCGCCGTGGCCCCGTCGGTGCCGGGCGCCCGCCCGATGCCGAGGTCGATGCGGTCGCCATAGAGGGCCCGCAGGGTGCCGAACTGCTCCGCGACCACGAGCGGTGCGTGGTTGGGGAGCATCACCCCGCCGGACCCGACACGGATGCGCTCGGTGGCGGCCGCGACGCCGGCGATCAGCACGGCCGGTGCGCTGGAGGCGATGGCGGGCATCCCATGGTGCTCGGCCACCCAGAACCGCTCGTAGCCGAGGCGTTCGGCCGCCTGTGCGAGGCGGACGGTGCCGCCCACCGCGTCGGCGTTGGTGCCGCCGGCGGGCCGGCTGGCGAGGTCGAGGACGGAGAGGGGGATGCTGCGCTTGCTCACACAGGAGCCAACCGGGCGGCGCCGGGTGTCATTCCATCCCGGCGCCCCCGTTGCTCAGGATTCGCGGACCTTGCGCGCCCAGAACACCACCGACACGGTGATCAGACCGGCGGCGAGGAGCCCGCCACCGATCCAGATCGCCCAGACCGCCATCGTCGATCCGGTCGCAGCCAGCCCGGAGCCCGGGTCGGAGACCGTCACGGCCGAGGAGTCGGCCGGGAGGACGGTGATGGAGGCGGGGCAGGTGTGATTGCTGACGCGGCCGACACCGGTGAAGGCGTAGACGCCCGTCGCATCTGCCGGCAGGGTCACCGAGAGCACGTCGCTGCCGTCGGCGTTCGCCTGCTTGGCGAAGTGGACGCTGCTGACGACGGCCCGCGTGGAGACGAGCTTCAGGCTGGCCCCGTCTTCTCCGGTCCCGGTCCAGTCGACGAACTCCTGCGAGGCCCAGGTGCCGGGGTCGCAGATGATCTTGACCGTGTCGCCGGCCCGCGCGACCGAGTCGTTGAAGCGGCAAGGGGTCCCCTGCGTATAGTCGACGGCGTTCGCCGCCGCGGGCACGGCGAAGAGCATCGCCATGGTCACGGCTGCCGCCGCGAGGATCTTCTTGAACATGGCACCGCCTTCCCTCGACCCGGCACGACCGTCGGGATAATGATTAATTCTCATTTTACGACCGTGGAGCAGTCGACGGCAATGGACCCCACCGTGGATTCTGTCCCCACATCGGGGGTCGTCCCGTCGCCCGGCAGCGTCGGCGTCGTCGTCACCGAGACACCGGTGCCCGTCTGCCGGAGGCCCAGGAAGTCGACGTCGACCGTCCGCTGTTCGCCCGGGGCGAGCGTGACGGTGAAGACGCTCACCGGTCGTCCCCGATCGGTGCCGGAGACCGTCGATTTCGCCGCTCCCTCGCTGGTCGTCGCGGCGAGGAGGCCGCCGGACGGACCGTAGACGGCGACGCGGGTCTGAATGGAGCCCGGCGGGATGCCGAACCGGCCGCCTCCGGTGACGTAGTCCGGGAGGCTCGTGGCTGCGTCCGCCGGCGCCCGGTTGGCGAGGGTCACGCTGACCCGGGTCGTCGGCTTGCCGTCCGCCCGGCAGATCGCGCCGCCGGCCGCGACCGAGGTGTCGAGGTAGTAGTCCATCTTCGCGCCGGTGGAGTCGTTGAAGTAGACGCCGACACCGGCGGTCGCCGCCGTCGAGACGGGCAGCCCGCCCGCGAGGGTCGTCGCGCCGAGCACCTTCTGCTCGTCGGGATGCGCGCTCCAGATGAGCAGCCGGTGCGCCGATCCCGCCGCCGCCAGCGACGACACCAGCGCCGACCCGTCCACGCCGCCCTGTGCGACGCGCTGGAAGACGGCGGCCGCTGCGCCGGCGAAGAAGGCGTCCTGCTGGGCGGGGTCGGGGTAGCGCCGATAGACCTCGCTGAGGAGCAGGGGGACGGCGTTGTCGGCGCTCAGCGTCTCCCCCGTCGCCACCGTCACCGGTCCGGTCGCGCGCAGCAGGGCGGCCAGCACCACGGGGTCCATCGTCACGACGCCGTCGACGGAACCGCCATTGGTCAGCGTCCACATCCGGGACGCGGTGGCGGCCGCGAGCGGGAAGTCGGGGGTGAGGTTCACGTCCTGGATGAACTTGCCGATGAGCTTGCCGTAGAGCCCGGAAGGGCCGTCCGGGATGGACGCGACGGATTCCGTCCACGGGCCGATCGAGGTGCCCGCCTGTTGCGCCACGAGGGAGATGGAGCCGTGGTCGGCGCGGATCAGCGCGACCGACCCGATGAGGCCGCCCGTGGCGCGCAGCTCGGCCGGGTTCTGCGCAACGAGGAGGTAGGAGCGCGGGCCGTCGGCGCCGAGCATCGCGGGGAGGAGCTTCGCGCTGTTCCCGACGGCGTCCACGGCCGGCGCCGCCTCGGCGAACAGCGTCCGGAGCCGTTCGACGGCCGATCCGACCGGCCGGATCGTCGCCGAGGTGTCGACGGTCGCGAGCTGGGACCGCGCGCTGTGGAACGC
>JAEWDJ010000169.1 GCA_023390155.1 Actinomycetes bacterium
GG
Organism: Actinomycetes bacterium; assembly: GCA_023390155.1. Lineage (GTDB taxonomy): Bacteria > Actinomycetota > Actinomycetes > Actinomycetales > Microbacteriaceae > Leifsonia. Next base: position 3 of record JAEWDJ010000169.1, read on the forward strand.
CCTGCCGCGCACGGTCCCGGGCTGGTCGCTGCACGTCGCGTTCGCGGCGGTCGCGGTCGCGCTCGCGCTCTCGGCCGCGCCGTCCGGGCCGTGGACGCTCGTCAGCGTCGGCCTCGCCGCGGTGACCGTCACGGCGCCGCACTGGCGGACGGCCTGGGTGCTGATCGCGGTGCTCGCGTTCTCCGTCCTGGTCGAGCCGTCGAGCGGCGTGTCCCTCCGGGTCTGTCTGCTGATCGCGGGCGCGCACGCTCTTCACATCCTGGCCGCGTGGATGCTCGTCGTGCCGGTGCGCGCGCGACTCCAGTCGGCCGTGCTCCTCCCGGGGCTGCGCCGGTTCGTCCTCATCCAGCTCCCGGTGCAGGCCACCGCCATCCTGCTCGGCGTCGTCCACCCCTCCTCCGGTGATCCGGCCGTCGCCGTCGTCTCCGGGCTGGCGGTGCTCGCGGTCGTCGCCCTGCTCGGCGGGATGCTGCTGCGCCGCACCCGTCGGTGACGTGACCGATGCTCCGATGTCGGTGGTGGGGCATACACTCGCGCGTGCGGGGCGAACTCCCGGCTACGGTGAGTAGAATCGAACAAAACTTCGAACACGCAGCAGGGGTGCGCGCACGGCGAACACGCGCCGGAGCGCGACGGAATTAGCGGAAAATGGGACGAGTGAGTATTCAGAGTCAGGGCCTTCAGAGCGGTCAGGCACAGCAGGGCGGTCAGGGTCTCCAGGGCGGTCAGGGTCTCCAGGGCCACACCGGTCACGGGCCGGGGAGCATCGGTCGCGTCACGGGTTCGCACCTGAGCGTGCGCGGTGCGCGGGTGCACAACCTGCACGACGTCGACCTCGAGATCCCGCGCGACTCGCTCGTCGTCTTCACCGGGCTCTCGGGCTCCGGCAAGTCGTCGCTCGCGTTCGACACGATCTTCGCCGAGGGCCAGCGCCGTTACGTCGAGTCGCTGTCCGCATACGCGCGCCAGTTCCTCGGGCAGGTCGACCGGCCCGACGTCGACTTCATCGAGGGGCTGAGCCCCGCGGTCTCGATCGACCAGAAGTCGACCAACCGCAACCCGCGGTCGACGGTCGGCACCATCACCGAGATCTACGACTACATGCGCCTCCTCTGGGCGCGTATCGGCGTCCCGCACTGCCCCGTCTGCGGTGAGAAGATCCAGCGCCAGACCGTGCAGCAGATCGCCGACCAGCTGATGGAGCTCGAGGCCGGCACCCGCTACATGGTCGTCAGCCCGGTGGTCTCCCAGAAGAAGGGCGAGTTCGTCGACCTCTTCAAGGAGCTGGCCGCGAGCGGATACTCGCGTGCGATGGTCGACGGCGAGCTCATCCAGCTCGCCGAGCCGCCGACGCTGAAGAAGCAGTACAAGCACGACATCTCGGTGATCGTCGACCGCCTCGTCGCCGGCCCCGACATCCTGAGCCGGCTGACCGACTCGCTCGAGACCGCCCTGCGGCTGACGGACGGCCTCGTGCAGGTCAACTTCGTCGACCGCGAGGGCCCGGACGCGTGGCAGAACTTCAGCGAGAAGCTGTCCTGCCCGAACGGCCACCCGATCCAGCTCACCGAGATCGAGCCGCGCACGTTCTCCTTCAACGCCCCCTTCGGGGCCTGCCCCGAGTGCTCCGGCCTCGGCACCCGCATGTCCGTCGACGACGACCTGCTCCTCGGCGACGACAACCTCAGCATCGCCGAGGGCGTCATCGTGCCGTGGACGACCCAGGGCAAGGGACTGTTCAACTACTACGAGAAGCTGCTCGACGGCCTCGCCCGCGACCTGAAGTTCTCGCTGAAGACGCCCTGGAAGAAGCTGCCGGAGAACGTGCAGGACGCGGTCCTCCACGGCGACAACTTCGAGGTCAAGGTCCGCTGGAAGAACCGGTACGGCCGCGAGATGTCGTACACGTCGGGCTTCGAGGGCGTGGTGCCCTACATCGAGCGGCAGTACCTGCAGGCCGAGACCGACACGCAGCGCGCCCGCTGGGCGGAGTACCTCCGCGAGGTGCCCTGCCCGGTCTGCAAGGGCAAGCGCCTGAAGCCCGAGGTGCTCGCGGTGCTCGTGCACGGCTCGAGCATCGCCGACGCCTCCGAGCTCAGCCTCAGCGACGCGCGCGCCTTCATGGAGAAGCTGCACCTCACCGAGCGCGAGCAGAAGATCGGCGCGCAGGTGCTGCGCGAGATCAAGATCCGCCTCGACTTCCTCATCCAGGTCGGCCTCAGCTACCTCGACCTCTCCCGCGCGGCGGCGACGCTCTCCGGCGGGGAGGCGCAGCGCATCCGGCTCGCGACCCAGATCGGTTCGGGCCTCACCGGTGTCCTCTACGTGCTCGACGAGCCGAGCATCGGCCTGCACCAGCGCGACAACCGCCGCCTCATCGACACCCTCGTCGCGCTGCGCGACCTCGGCAACACGCTGATCGTGGTCGAGCACGACGAGGACACCATCCGCACCGCCGACTGGGTGGTCGACATCGGCCCGGGCGCGGGTGTCAACGGCGGGCACGTCGTGCACTCCGGCTCGTACGACGAGCTGCTGGCGAACACCGACTCCCTGACCGGCGACTACCTGTCCGGCCGCAAGGAGATCGCGATCCCCGCCAAGCGCCGCAAGATCGACAAGAAGCGGATGGTGCGCGTGGTCGACGCGGAGGCCAACAACCTCAAGAAGGTCACGGTCGACTTCCCGCTCGGCGCCTTCGTCGCGGTCACCGGCGTCTCCGGTTCGGGCAAGTCGTCGCTCGTCAACGACATCCTGTACCGCGTGCTCGCCAACAAGCTCAACGGTGCCCGCAAACTCCCGGGCAAGCACCGCACGGTCACGGGCCTCGACAACCTCGACAAGGTCGTGCACGTCGACCAGGCCCCGATCGGCCGCACCCCGCGGTCCAACCCGGCCACCTACACCGGCGTGTTCGACCGGATCCGCACCCTCTTCGCGGAGACCCCGGAAGCGAAGACCCGGGGGTACCTGCCCGGTCGGTTCAGCTTCAACGTCAAGGGCGGCCGCTGCGAGGCGTGCTCGGGCGACGGCACGATCAAGATCGAGATGAACTTCCTGCCCGACGTCTACGTGGCGTGCGAGGTGTGCGGGGGAGCCCGGTACAACCGGGACACCCTGGCGGTGCACTACAAGGGCAAGAACATCGCCGAGGTGCTCGACATGCCGATCAGCGAGGCGGCGGTGTTCTTCGAGCCGATCTCGGCGATCCACCGCTACCTGAAGACCCTCGTCGACGTCGGCCTCGGCTACGTCCGCCTGGGGCAGAGCGCGACGACGCTCTCCGGTGGTGAGGCGCAGCGCGTCAAGCTGGCGACCGAGCTGCAGCGCCGCTCGAACGGCCGGAGCGTGTACGTGCTCGACGAGCCGACCACCGGCCTCCACTTCGAGGACGTGCGCAAGCTCCTCCTGGTGCTGAACGGGCTGCTCGACAAGGGCAACACGGTCATCGTCATCGAGCACAACCTCGACGTCATCAAGTCGGCGGACTGGCTGATCGACATGGGACCCGAGGGCGGCGCGGGCGGCGGCCAGGTGATCGCCACCGGCACACCCGAGCAGGTCGCCGGGGTGCCGGGGAGCCACACGGGCTACTTCCTCAAGGAGATCCTGCAGGGCGAGAGCGCCCAGGGCGCCGCGTAGGTCAGCGTGGCCGACACCGTCAGCTACCGGCCGAAGGCCGGGGAGATCCCCACGCAGCCGGGCGTCTACCGCTTCCGCGACAAGAACCGGCGCGTGCTCTACGTGGGCAAGGCGAAGAACCTGCGGGCGCGGCTGAGCAACTACTTCCAGCCGCTCCGCAGCCTGCACGAGCGCACGCGGCGCATGGTCACGACGGCCGCGTCCGTCGAGTGGACGGTCGTCGCCAGCGAGTTCGAGGCGCTCCAGCTCGAGTACACCTGGATCAAGGAGTTCAACCCGCCGTTCAACGTGCAGTTCCGGGACGACAAGTCGTACCCGTATCTTGCGGTGACCCTGGGCGACCGCATCCCGCGGGTGATGGTCACGCGCAACCGCGGGGTGAAGGACGCCCGCTACTTCGGCCCGTACACGAAGGTCTGGGCGATCCGCGACACCGTCGACCTGATGCTGAAGGCCTTCCCGATGCGCAGCTGCTCGGACGGCGTCTACCGCCGGGCGGAGCTGACCGGCAGACCGTGTCTGCTCGGCGACATCGGCAAGTGCGCGGCGCCCTGCGTCGGCCGCATCTCGCCGGAGGACCACCGCGAGCTGGCCGAGGACTTCGTCTCCTTCATGGCCGGGAACGACACCAAGTACATCCGCGAGCTGACGGACAAGATGAAGTCGGCCGCGAGCACGATGGACTACGAGGCGGCCGCCCGGCACCGGGACGCCATCCAGGCCCTGGAGGCCGCGATGGGCAAGAGCGCGGTGGTGCTGCAGGACACGGTGGACCTGGACGCGTTCGGCATCGCGCACGACGAGCTCGCCGCCGCGGTGCAGCAGTTCATCGTCCGCGGCGGCCGCATCCGCGGTGTGCGCAGCTGGGTCGTCGACAAGGAGCTCGACATGGAGCTCGGCGAACTCGTCGAGACCGTGCTGCAGAACGCCTACGAGGGCGCCGACGTGCCGCCGCGCGAGATCATCGTGCCCGAGCTCCCGGACGACACGGCCGAGCTGGAGCAGTGGCTCACCGCCCGGCGGCACGAGACCAGCGGCGGCTCGGTCAGCGACCCGACAGCGACCCGGGGCCGCCTGAGCGGCCGCGTCGAGCTGCGGGTCGCTCAGCGCGGCGACAAGGCCGCGCTCGCGCAGACCGCCGAGATGAACGCCAAGAACGCCCTGGTGCTCTACAAGACCCGGCGCAGCGCCGACTTCGTGGCCCGCTCGAAGGCGCTCCAGGACATCCAGGACGCGCTCGGGATGGAGGAGGCGCCGCTGCGGATGGAGTGCTACGACGTCTCGCATCTCAGCGGGACCAACATCGTGGCCTCCATGGTCGTCTTCGAGGACGGGCTGCCGCGCAAGGACCAGTACCGCCGGTTCAGCATCCCCGAGTCGACGGACGACACCGAGTCGATCTACCAGGTCATCAGCCGTCGCCTGGCGTACCTGCGTGACGACGCCGGCGGCGTGGAGGCCGACGCGGAGGCGGGGACCGAGCCCGAGACGGAGGCCGCGGTGCCGCCGGACGGCGGGGACGACCCCACGATCGACGTCGGTGCCGAGCTCGCGGAGGCGGCGGAGAAGCGCCGCCGCAAGTTCTCCTACCCGCCGAACCTGCTCCTCGTGGACGGCGGCCAGCCGCAGGTCGCGGCCGCCCAGCGCGCGCTGGAGGAGTCGGGCGTGCAGGGCATCCAGCTCGCGGGCATCGCCAAGCGCCTCGAGGAGATCTGGCTGCCGGACTCCGACTTCCCGGTCATCCTGCCGCGCAACAGCGACGCGCTGTTCCTCATCCAGCGGTTGCGCGACGAGGCCCACCGGTTCGCGATCACCTACCAGCGCTCGCGCCGCAAACGCGACATCGGCACCGTGCTCGGCGAGATCCCCGGTCTCGGTCCGTCGCGCGTCAAGGAGCTGCTGAAGCACTTCGGCTCGGTCGCGCAGCTGCGGCAGGCCACCCCCGAGCAGATCGCGGAGGTGCGTGGAGTCGGCCCGCGCCTGGCGGCGGCGGTGCACGAGCGGCTCGCCGACCGCTGACGCTGTCTCGGCCGGATCTCGGTCCGCCGGATCTCCCTCCGCGGTAGGGGGCTCAAGGTACCCGGGTGTGACGCGCCGCGGCACGGGCCGTCCGTAGCGTCAGGGTATGGATGCCCTCAACGAGTTCATCGCCCCGGCGGCCGCCTCCCCGTGGGTCTACCTGGTGGTCTTCGCCGTGGTGCTCGTCGACGCCTTCTTCCCGCCGGTGCCGAGCGAATCCGTGGTGATCGCGGCCGCGGCGGCGGCGGTGGCCGTCGGCTCGCCGAACCTCCCGCTCATCATCGCCTGCGCCGCGGCCGGTGCGATCGCCGGGGACAACCTGACCTACGCCATCGGCCGGCGCGTCCCGTTCGAGCGGATCCGGCCGCTGCGCGGCCCGCGGATGAGCGCGGCACTCGACCGGGCGCGCCGCGGCATCCACTCGCGCGCGGGTGTCCTCGTGCTCTCCGCCCGCTACGTCCCGGTCGGTCGCGTCGCGGTGAACCTGATGGCGGGCGCCTCGCGACTGCCGGTGCGCCGGTTCCTGCTGCTCTCCACGGCCGCGGGTGTCTCGTGGGCGCTCTACTCGGTTACTGTGGG
>JAEWDJ010000219.1 GCA_023390155.1 Actinomycetes bacterium
CGCCGAGGACATGCGCGCGGTGAAGGCGCAGCGCTCGGCCGAGCTGCGGTCCCAGGCGGCCGCCGCGAACGCTGCGGCGAACGCCCGTCGCGTGGCCTACCGCGCCGCGAACCCGCGCGTCGGAGCCGCTCTCGGCTGGCTGACCGTCGGGCTCGGCATCATCGCCGGCGCCGTCGTCTCCGCCCTGTGGATCCCGCTGACCGGGCTGTCCGGTTACACCGCAACCGCCGCCCTCGCCTCCGCCACCCTCGTGTTCGGCGTCGCGGCCCTGATCGCCGGGCTCGCCCGTCGGCGCAGCGGCTTCCTCATCACGTTCGGCCTCATCCTCGCTGTGCTCACCGCCCTCACCGCCGCTCTGCCCGGTGGCGCGCGGGCGACCTTCTCGGCGACCTCCATCGTCGCCGGATCCGACCAGACGCTGACGCCGACCTCCGACACCGCCTACGTCCAGGGCTGGGGCCGCACCACCATCGACCTGACCGAGGCGGTCGAGGCCTCCGGAACGCCGGAGATCGACCTCGCCAAGGGCGCCGACCCCACCACCCTCATCATCCCGGCCGACGCCACCGTGCGCCTCGAGGCGGCCACGCCGTCCGCCGTCATCGTGACCGACCCCTCCGGCACCCGCCACGTCCACCGCTGCGACCCCCGGCCCCTCGGTGGCTGCGGCACGACCCTCGTGGTCGGCCCCGCCGCCTCCCCCGACGCGGTCGTCCGGATCGCCCAGCTCGACGAGGTCCTCGTCCAGCGCGAGCAGAAGTGAGGAACCCCATGACCACCGAACCCACGAACCCGGAAGCCGCCGAGGGCGAAGCTGTGACCGCGCGCACTGCTCCCGTGAGCGAGGGCGCGGAGCCGACCGAGGTGCTCAGCGCGGTGGACGGCGACGCCGCCGACGCATCCGCGACCCCGCCCTCGGCGGCTCAGCCGGCCGCCCCGCAGCCCACCGCCACCCAGCCCACTCAGCCGACGCAGGCCCTCCCGGCCGAGCCCTGGCTCACCCCGCCCGCTCCTCCCGCCTGGTCGCCGTCGGCCACCGCGCCGGCCCGTCCGCCGATCCGCTGGGGCGGGGTCGTCTGGGGTCTCCTCCTGGTTGTCTTCGCGGGCGGGATGCTGTTCGTGCTCTCCGCACCCGAGCGGCTGGCGGCCGTCGGGGTGTGGCTCGCCGCGCTGACGCCCGGCACGGCGTGGGCGCTCTGGCTGGCGGCGGCGGGCGTGCTGATCGTGGTGTTCGCGCTGCTGGGGGCCATCCGATCGGCGCAGCGGAAACGCGCGATCTGACCCGTCTCGACGGCGCGTGCGGTGAGGGGAGCATCCCGTTCTCCACCGCGCGCGCCCTCGTCGCGTTCTCCACTGATCTCCACCCGGCAGGCCGTGCCGTCGGACCCCTCTGCGACGATGGCTTGCATGAGCACCACCAGAGACCTCGCCGTCACCAGCCTCCGGGCGCTGGTCGGCAGGAGCGACGCCGACTTCCACTCCGGCCAGTACGAGGCCATCGAGGCCCTCGTCGACGACCACCGGCGGGCGCTGGTGGTCCAGCGCACGGGGTGGGGCAAGTCGGCCGTCTACTTCGTGGCCACCATGCTGCTGCGGCAGCGCGGAGCCGGCCCGACGATCCTGGTCTCACCTCTGCTGGCGCTCATGCGCGACCAGGTCGCGGCGGCCGAGCGCGCCGGGGTGCGCGCCGTCACCATCAACTCAGCCAACCGGCACGAGTGGGATGACGTGGCCGCGCGCCTGCGGGAGGACTCCGTCGACGTGCTGCTCGTCTCCCCGGAGCGGCTCAACAACCCGGACTTCCGCGATCAGCACCTCCCCGACCTCATCGCGCGCAGCGGCCTCCTCGTCGTCGACGAGGCCCACTGCATCTCCGACTGGGGCCACGACTTCCGGCCCGACTACCGGCGGCTCCGCGATCTCATCGCGGCGCTCCCGGCAGGTGTCCCCGTTCTCGCCACGACCGCGACGGCCAACGAGCGCGTCGTGGCCGACGTCGCCGAGCAGATGAGCGGAGGCGGCGCCCACGACGACGTGCTGACCATCCGCGGTCCGCTCGCCCGGCGCTCGCTCCGCCTCGGCGTGCTGACCCTGGAGGACGCGACCTCCCGCCTCGCCTGGCTGGCGAGCAACCTCGATGCGCTGCCCGGTAGCGGCATCGTCTACACACTGACGATCGCGGCCGCCGAGGACACCGCGCGCGTCCTCCGCAAAGCCGGCTTCGAGGCGTACGCCTACACCGGTCAGACCGACACGGCGGAGCGAGAGGATCTCGAAGGCCGGCTCAAGCGCAACGAGGTGAAGGTGCTCGTCGCCACGAGTGCGCTCGGGATGGGCTTCGACAAGCCCGACCTCGGGTTCGTCGTCCACCTCGGCGCCCCGTCGTCCCCGGTGGCCTACTACCAGCAGGTCGGGCGCGCCGGCCGAGCCACCGAGAACGCCGACGTGCTGCTGCTTCCCGGGCCGGAGGATCGCGCGATCTGGCAGTACTTCGCGACGGCGTCGATGCCGTCGGAGGAGAAGGCGTCCGCCGTACTCGACGCCCTCTCCACCGAGACCCAGTCGACTCGCGTACTCGAGAGCCGCGTCGACCTCAAGGCGTCGACGCTCGAACTCCTCCTGAAGGTGCTGGACGTGGACGGCGCCGTGCGACGCGTCTCGGGCGGCTGGGTCTCGACCGGGCAGCCCTGGACCTACGACCGCGAGCGCTACGAGCGCATCGCCGCCGCGCGCGAGGCCGAGCAAGAGGCGATGCTCGAATACGAGCGCACCGGCACCTGCCGCATGCAGTTCCTCCAGGAGGCGCTCGACGACCCCGCCGCAGCTCCGTGCGGACGCTGCGACAACTGCGCGGGCGCCTGGTATCCGAGCGCCATCGAAGCGGAGGCCTCGGGCTCGGTCTCCGCGATGCTGGATCGCGTCGGCGTGGAGATCGAACCCCGCAAGCTCTGGCCGACCGGTGCCGACCGGCTCGGCGTCCCGGTGAAGGGCAAGATCGCGCCCACGGAACAGCTCCAGCCCGGCCGAGCCCTCGCGCGGCTCACCGACC
>JAEWDJ010000224.1 GCA_023390155.1 Actinomycetes bacterium
CCCTTCCGTCGTTCGACGTGATCAGTGACCGCTGGACGCCTTCGCGTTCGACTCGTACGAGGTGTTGGTCGACTCGAAGAAGTTGACCAGCTCGAGGGTGTCGTTGGCGGTCGCCATCCACTTGGCCGGGTTGGAGACCTTGTACTCGGCCTCGAACCCCAGCTCCTCCAGGCGACGGTCGGCCAGGTAGCGGACGTACTGGTTGATGTAGTTCGCGTTCAGGCCCAGGATGCCGCCGGGCAGGAGGTCGCGGTTGTACTGCTCCTCCATCTCCACGGCGTCCAGGATCATCTGGCGGATCTCGTTCGCGAACTCCGGGGTCTGCAGGTCCGGGTTCTCCTCGAGCACCGTGAGGATGAGATTGATGCCGAACTTCAGGTGCAGCGACTCGTCGCGCACCACCCAGTCGATCAGCGAGCCGAAGTTGCGCAGCAGGTTCCGCTGGCGGAACGAGAGCGCGACCATGAAGCCGGAGTAGAACCAGATGCCCTCGAGGATCACGTTGTACGCGACGAGGTTGCGGATGAAGTCCTGCTTGCCCTCGGTCGTGGTGATGTCGAGCGTCTGCTCGGTCATCCGCTTGATGAAGCTGACCTCGAACTCCTCCTTGCGAGCCATCGACGGCACGTCGACGTGGGAGTTGTACGCCTGCTCGCGGTCGATCGGGAACGTCTCCAGGACGTACTCGAACGACATGCAGTGGTTGGCCTCCTCCCACATCTGCTTGGCGAGGTAGAGGTGCGCCTCGGCCGCGTTGATGTAGGGGTACACGCCGAACGCGAGCGCCTTGTTCACCAGAAGCTCGTTCGGGTTGAAGTAGCTCATCAGGAAGGTGACCGCGTGACGCTCCTCGTCGGTCATCTTCTTGAAGTCGGCGATGTCCTCACCCAGCTGGATCTCGTTCGGGAACCAGGTGTTCGCGACGGCCTGGTCGTACAGGTCCATCGCCCACTGGTACTTCACCGGCTTCAGCAGCAGGCCCTCTTCGATCCCGGTTCCCAGGATGCCCATTGTTCCGTTTCTCCTCTTCAGTCTCGTCGGCTCGCGCGGGGCGGGATTACTGGCAGGACTCGCACTGCAGGTCGTCCATGGGGGCGACCGGCACGTAGTACTCCTCGATCGTGGTGGCGTTGTTCATTACTTGTCACCTCCCGCGAGACCTCCGAAGCCGAACCCGCGGCGAGCGGGCGCGGCGGGAGCCGGTGCGGCGGCGGGCTCGGTCGCGGCGGCCGGAGCACCGGCGCCGACGGTCGCGAAGCCCTTGCGGCCGCCCGAGATCTCCTCGGACTTGTTCACCTTGACGGTCGACTGCTCCGCCTGGTGGCGCGGCTTCATGTGGAGGTAGTACGTCGTCTTGACGCCCTTCTCCCAGGCCGCGTAGTAGATGTCCATCATGTCGCCGAGGTCCCGGGTCTCCAGGTACATGTTGCGGCTGATGGCCTGGTCGATCCACTTCTGAGCGCGGGCCGCGACCTCGATGAAGGCGTGCGGCGAGAGCTGGAAGCTGGTCTTGAACGTGGCCTTGACCTCGTCGGGGATGGCGGCGATGCCCTGGATGTCGCCCTGCGAGCGCAGGATGGACTCGCGCACGTCCTCCCAGATGCCGCGCTCCTGGAGCGTGGCGACCAGGTTGCGGTTGACCTCGAGGAACTTGCCCGAGGAGGTCGACCGGCTGAAGATCTGCGAGAACTGCGGGTCGAAGCCGGGGGTGGTGCCGGCGACGAGACCGATCGAGGCGGTGGGCGCGATGGCCATCAGGGTGGCGTTGCGCATGCCGCCCTTGACCTTCTCGCGCAGGCGGTCCCAGTCGAGGCGGATGGTGCGGTCCACCGTGATCGGGACGCCGCGGTCGGCCTCGGTGAGCGCGATGGAGTCGTAGGGCACGAGGCCCTTCGACCAGCGCGAGCCCTCGAAGTTCGGGTACGCGCCGCGCTCCTGCGCCAGGTCGGCGCTCTCGTCGATGGCCGCGTACGAGACGTGCTCCATGATCTCGTCGATCAGGGCGTACGCCTCCTCGCTCTCGTAGCTGAGGCCGAGACGCTCCACGATGTCGGTGAAGCCCATGACGCCGAGCCCGATGGCGCGGTTCTGCTGGTTGGAGAAGTCGGCCTCGTCGACGCTCGACACGGTGATGTCGATGAGGTTGTCCAGCTGGCGGACGGCCTGGCGGGCGCTCTCCTCGATGCGGGCGAAGTCCATCTTGCCGTCGACCAGGTGGCGCGACAGGTTGATCGACGCCAGGTTGCACACGGAGACGTTGTCGCGGTCCTGCGGCAGCGTGATCTCGGTGCAGAGGTTCGAGAGGTGGATGGTGCCGGTGTTGTTGTTCAGGGCACGGTTGTTGATCGTGTCCTTCCAGGTCAGCCACGGGTGGCTGGTGGTCTGGAGGCTCATCAGGATGTCCTTGAACTGCGAGCGCGCGCTGATCTTCTTGAACATCGTGATGCGGCCGGCCTCGGCCTCGTCGATGTAGTGCTGGTAGCGCTCCGAGAACGCCTTGCCGTAGAGCTCGTTGAGGTCCGCGACCTCCAGCGGGTCGAAGAGGTACCAGTCCTGGTCGTTCTGGACGCGCTTCATGAACTCGTCGCTGATCCACACGGCGGTGTTCGCGGTGCGGGTGCGGCGGTAGGGGTCGCCCGAGTTCTGGCGGAGGTCCAGGAACTCCGGGAAGTCCATGTGCCAGTTCTCCATGTAGAAGCAGAGGGCGCCGAACTTCTTGCCGCCGCGGCTGACCGCGCGCAGGACCGAGTCGATGGTGTGCATGAACGGGATCGGGCCGGTCGAGGTGGTGTTGTTCGACCGGATGGGCGACCCCTGGGCGCGGAGCTTGGTCACCGAGAGGCCGATGCCGCCGGTGCCCTTGGTGAGCCACATGACGTCGCGCACCGACTTGGCGATGTGCTCGATGTCGTCCTGCATCTCCATGACGAAGCAGTTGGAGAGCTGCGGGTAGGCCGTGCCGGCGTTGACGAGGGTGGAGCCCGCCGCCAGGTACTCGAGCTTCGACATCTTCTCGTAGAAGGCGAGGGCGTGGCTCGTCGGGTCGGCCTCGTTGAGGGAGAGGCCCATGGCGATGCGCATCCAGAAGTACTGCGGGACCTCGAGCGAGTCGCCGTTGCGGGCCTTGATGCCGTAGCGGTTGTTCAGCGTGACGACGCCGATGTACTTGAGCAGCTCGTCGCGCGACGGGTCGAGGGCCGCCGCCAGGCGGTCGAGGTCGAAGAGCTGGGTGAAGCGGGAGTCGAGGAGCGTCTCGGAGACGCCGCGCTCGATGTAGGCGCGGAAGTGGGAGCCGTGGAGGGAGACCAGCTCCGCGTCGTCGGCGTAGTCGCCGAGCACGCGCTTGTAGATCGTCTTGAGCAGGAGGCGCGCGGCGACGGTGTCGAACGCCGGGTCGTCCTTGACGTTCTGCAGGGCGACCTGGATGACCGCCTCGTCGAGCTGCTGGGTCGTGATGCCGTCGAACAGGGTGAGCTCGAGCTCGCTCGCGATCTGCGTCACCCACGTGATGTTGTCGTCCAGTCCCTGGGCCGCCGATTCGATGGCCAGGTTGATCTTGTTGGCGTCGTACGGCTCGCGCTCGCCGTTGCGCTTCACGACGGTGATTGCCACGTTCTCTCCCTCTTCGCATTGCCGTCAACCCGAGTGACGGCACGGTCGTGCACCGGCTCCCTCGAAGGGCTGGTCCGGTGCGATTTCCCCGTGGATCGAGCCGCCTTTCGAGTGCTGCGGCGATCCGTGTGTGACCACTATATAGCGGGGTGCCGACATTTCCATCCCCCCACATCTAGTGGGCGTGTCGTCCACAGGTGTGCATGAGTTATGCACATTTCCACAGCCCCAATGCGGGGCGCGTACGGCCCCTCTCCCCCTCGTGGAACGCGGCCCGCGGCCGATAGAGTAGAGCAATTGTGAGCAGCTACTCGAGCCTTCTGAAGACGCCCGGCGTCGCGCGCATCATCGCCGCGCAGCTGACGGCGCGCTTCCCGTTCGGGATGCTCTCGCTGGCGTTCCTGCTCCACATCGAGCGCGTCCACCACTCGTACGGGGCGGCGGGCCTCGTGCTCGCCGCGATGAGCATCGGGCAGGCCATCGCCGGCCCCATGACGAGCCGCCTCATGGGCGTGCTCGGGATGCGCGTGGTGCTCTGGACGACCCTGGCCTTCTGCGCCGCGGCCGTCGCCGCCATCGGCCTGTTCGTCATGCCCATCCCGGTCACGATGGCGGTCGCGTTCTTCGCGGGGCTCAGCATGCCGCCCATCCAGCCGGCCGTGCGCACCATCTACCCGAAGATGGTCATCTCGCGCCAGCTGACCCCGCTGTTCTCGCTCGACGCCTCCGCGCAGGAGATCATCTGGATCGCCGGCCCGGTCGCCATCACCTTCGTCTCGACCCAGATCGGCACGGTCGAGGGCATCCTCATGTCGGTGGCCATCATGCTGCTCGGCGGCTTCTGGTTCATCTCGTCGCCCGAGGTCGGCCGGGTGCGCATCCCGCGCAGCAAGCGGCGCTTCGGCGTGGTGCTCACGCGGCCGCCCGTGCTGCTCGCGACGGTCGTCGGCTTCCTCCTCATCGGCTCGTGCGCCGCGGTCGAGGCGGGCGTCGTCGCGACGTTCGACGAGGGCTCCCCGCTGTCGGGCATCGTGCTCGCGATCTGGTCGGTCGGCTCTCTCGTCGGCGGCCTCGCGTTCGGGCACGTCCCGATCGGACCGTGGGCCACCGCCCGCCGCATGCTGCTGGTCTTCATCGGCGTCACCCTCTCCAGCTTCATGCTGTGGTCGCCCTGGGCGCTCTCCGTGACGCTGCTCATCGCCGGCGTCGGCATCGCCCCCGCCCTCGCCGTGCTGTTCGCGATCGTGTCGGCGAGCGTCAAGTTCTCCGACACCGCCGAGGCCTACGGCTGGGTCGGCACCGGCCAGCTCATCGGCGCGGCCCTCGGCTCGGCCCTCGCCGGCTTCCTCATCGACGGCTTCGGCGCCGTCGGCGCCTTCTGGGCCGCGGCGATCTTCGCCCTGGTCGGCTTCGCCGTCGCCGCCTTCGCCCACCGCATCCACCCCGACCTCCGCGGCCGCGACGCCTCCCCCCTCCCGGACACCGAGCCCGTCCCCGTCGTCCCGTCCTGAGCGCCGGCGCTGCGGCCGTGCCGGCCGTTCCGCTCTACCTCACCCCCGAACCTCCCCATCGAAGTTCACGTTGTTGCGGTCATTCGGGCCGGAATGACCGCAACAACGTGAACTTCGGCGGTGGGGGGTGTGGATAACTCCCCTGGCGGCAATCTCGCCGTGGCAGGGTTTCGGGATGGCACGACAGCACAGCACGATTCCTCCGCAGCTCTCGGAGGGCCCCTTCCTCGTCCGCGACGCCCGGCGGAGCGGCACCACGCGCTCTCGCCTGCGGGGCTCCGACCTCCGCAGCCCGATCCGCGGCGTCCGCCTCCCCGCCGGAGCGGATGGGCTCCTCGACCGCTGCCGGGCGTACGCCGTGCACCGCCGGGTGGACTTCGCCTTCAGTCACGTCACCGCGGCGACGCTTTATGGCGCACCGCTCCCTCCGCGTGCCGACGAGGTGATCCACGTGAGCGTCCCGGCTCCCGGTCGCGCTCCCGAGATCGCCGGCTTCATCGGGCACAAGCTCATGGCGTGGAAGACGGACGAGAGGATGGGCCTCCCGGTCACGACGGCGGAGCAGACGTGGATCGACCTCGCGTCGCTCCTGAGCGTGCCCGACCTCGTCGCCGTCGGCGATTTCCTCGTAGCGCCGCGCAACGACCTCGCCACGCGCGAGTCGCTCGCCCACGCCGTGGCCGCGGCGGCCGGACGGCGCGGCATCGCCCGGGCGCGGAGTGCCGTCGACCTCGTCCGCGCCGGATCCGAGTCGCCGGGCGAGACGCGCCTCCGCCTCCTTCTCGTCCAGGCCGGGATGCCGGAGCCCCTCTTGAACCTGGACATCGCGGACGGCTCCCGGTTCGTCGCACGCGTCGACCTCGCCTATCCGCGGGAGCGGATCGCGCTCGAGTACGAGGGCGACATCCACCGTGTCGACCGGGACGTCTGGCGCAAGGACCTCCGCCGTCGCGAGCGGCTGGAGGACCTCGGCTGGCGGATGATCCGCGTCACAGCCGACGACCTCCGCAGGCCGACCGCGCTCCTCGACCGCCTCCGCCGCCGCCTCGGCTGACGAGGTTCACGTTGTTGCGGTCAATAGGGCCCGAAT
>JAEWDJ010000370.1 GCA_023390155.1 Actinomycetes bacterium
CTCTTCCACCGCGCCGTCAGCATCTCCGGCGCGGCGGGCGGCATCCCGCTCGACGCGGCGGAGTCGCTCGGCCGGCGGCTGGCCGAGCTGGGCGGGGTCGAGCCGACCCTGGCCGGGCTCGCGACGCTCGACGAGCAGACGATCCTCGCCCTCCAGGCTCGTGCCGTCGTGCCGGAGGGGGCCTCGACCGACCCGCTCGCGGGCGTCGGCCGCCTGCTCGCCGGCGGGCTCGAGTGGAGCCCCGTGATCGACGGCGAGCTGCTCCCCGCCTCGGTCGTCGACGCGGTGCGGGAGGGCGCCGGCGGCGACAAGGCGCTCCTCCTCGGGGCCACCGACCACGAGTTCACCGGCGCGCTGACACCGTTCCGCCAGCAGCTCGCCGCCGTTTCCGGCCCGGCGCTCCTGGGCTCGTTCGGCATGCCGCAGGCCACGATCGAGGCCTACGCCGCCGCCCATCCCGGGGCGGACACCGCCGACCTGGTCGGGCAGTTCTTGACCGACACCCTCTTCCGCGCCCCGGCACTGGCGGTCGCGCTCGCCCGCGCCGAGGCGGGCGCCCCCACCTGGCTCTACCGGTTCGCGTGGCGCTCCGGCGCGAACGGCACCGCCTCCCACTGCCTCGACGTGCCGTTCTGGTTCGACGGGCTCGACCGGGAGCGGGTGGATGCGCTGGCCGGGGCGAACCCGCCGCAGGCCCTCGCCGACGATGTGCACGGCGCCGCCGTCGCCTTCATCCGCTCGGGCGACCCGGGCTGGGCCGCGTTCGACGCCGGGAGCCGGACGGCCTTCGTGTTCGACACGCCGTCGCACCCGGAGCAGGGCGCGTACGCCGACGCGGCGTCGCTCCTGCCGGTACGCGTCTAGCCGAAGACCTTGCCGGGGTTCAGGATGCCGAGCGGGTCGAAGACCGACTTCAGCTTGACCTGCAGTTCGTAGGAGTCCGGGCCCAGCTCGTCGGCCAGCCAGCGCCGCTTCAGCACGCCGACGCCGTGCTCGCCGGTCAGCGTGCCCCCGAGCTCGACGGCGGTGCGGAACAGGTCGCTCGCGGCCTCCCAGACGGCCGGGGGCGCCTCCTCCCCCTCATACACGAAGTTGGGGTGGAGGTTGCCGTCGCCGGCGTGCGCGACGGTCGGGATCGGGATGCCGTATCGCTCGGAGATGCGCTCGATCGCGGCGAACATCTCCGGCATCCGCGAGCGCGGCACGGCCACGTCCTCGATGAGGACCTCGCCGCTCGCCGCCAACGCGGGGTGGAACGCGCGACGGATCGCGAGGAGGCGGTCGCCCTCGTCCGCGTCGGCCGCGACCCGGACCGTCCCGCCCGCTCCGCCGATCAGCTCGGCGGCCGCTGCCGCGTCGGCGGAGGCGGAGGGTCCGTCGAACTGCACGAGCAGGTAGCTGCCGCCCCCGGTCGTGCCGAAGGCCTCGGCGATCGTCCGCGCGCCGAGGTGCGCCGAGATCCGCTCCAGCGCCGGCCCGTCGATCAGCTCCATCACCGCGGGCCGCAGCTGCGCCGCGGACACGCGGGCCGCGGCGGCGGACGCCGTTCGCACATCCGGGAAGATCGCCCCGATCGTCGTCGGCGCGCCGGCCGGGATCGGCGTGAGGCGCACGGTGGCGCCGACGATGACGCCGAGCGTGCCCTCCGAGCCGACGAACAGGGCGGTGAGGTCGTACCCCGTCACGCCCTTGACCGTCCGATGGCCCGTGCTGATGAGCCGGCCGTCCGCGAGCACGATGTCGAGGGCGAGCACCGCCTCCCGCGTCACGCCGTACTTCGCGCAGAGGAGTCCGCCCGCGTTGGTCGCGATGTTGCCGCCGACCGTGGAGATCGCGCGGCTCGCCGGGTCGGGTGCGAAGAAGAGCCCGTACGGCTCCAGGGCATCGTTGAGGTCGGAGTTCACGACGCCCGGCTCCACGACGGCGAGCTGGTCCTCCGCCGAGATCTCGCGGATGCGGTCCATCCCCGAGACCGAGAGCACGATCGCGCCGTCGGTGCCGTTCGCGCCGCCCGCGAGGCCGGTGCCCGCCCCGCGCGGCACGACGGGCACGCGGAACTCGCTCGCCGCCCGCATCGTCGCCTGCACGTGCTCGACGCGCGTGGCGTTGACGAGGGCGAGCGGCGTGCCGTCCGCGACCCAGCCGGAGCGGTCGGTGCGCACCGCGTCGAGGAGGGCCGGGTCGGTCGTGAGCACCCCTGCGGCGAGCGCGTCCTCGCCGAGGGCGGCGGAGAGCCAGTCGAGAACGTCCATCCGCCCAGGCTAGCGAGCAGCAGGCGGCGGGACGCGCGCTGATGTCCGATTTCCGCTATCCGATGTCGGTGGAGGGTGTCAGGCTGGAGGCATGCCCCGCTCCAGCGCCCCCGCAGCCGACCCGATGGACGACCCCGTCTTCGCCGAGCGGTACCGCGCGATGAACGCCAGGGACGCCCGGTTCGACGGGCAGTTCATCACGGGCGTGCACTCGACGGGCATCTACTGCCGGCCGAGCTGCCCGGCGGTCAGCCCGAAGCCGGGCAACGTCACCTTCTACCTCACGGCGGCGGCGGCGCACGAGGCCGGCCTGCGGGCGTGCAAGCGCTGCCTCCCCGACGCCGTGCCGGGCTCCCCCGAGTGGAACGTGCGCGACGACCTGGCTGCGCGGGCCATGCGGCTGATCTCGGACGGGACGGTCGAGCGGGAGGGCGTGCCCGGCCTCGCGCGCCGGCTCGGCTACACCCCGCGGCACCTCGGGCGGGTGCTGACCGCCGAGCTC
>JAEWDJ010000475.1 GCA_023390155.1 Actinomycetes bacterium
GCGCCGGGCCGCGGCAGGGCGTGGGCGGTGGTGTCGGCCATTCGCGTCTGCCCGCCCCTCCTACTTGTCCTTGGCGAGGGCCGCGTCGGCGGCCTTCGCGGCCTGCTCGAGCGCCGCCGTCGGCTCGCCGTCGCCCTGCAGCACCGAGGAGATCGCCTTGCCGACCGCGACCGACAGGCCGGCATAGCCCTGGGTGGTCGGCCGGGTCTGCTTGACGTTGGCGGAGTTGGCGACGAACACCTCGTAGCCCGGGTACTGGGCGGCCTCCGCGGCCACCGCCTCCGACGACGCCTCGGACGAGCGCAGCGGGAGGTTGCCGAGCGCCACGTTGAAGCGCTCGTCCTGCTCGGCGGAGGTCAGCCACTGGGCGAACTGCGTCGCCCAGTACGCGCGGTTCTTGTCGTGGTGGTCGAAGAGCGCCCAGATGTCCGGGCCCGAGACGGTCTGGTGGTCGCCGTCGGTGCCGGGGAGCGGGACGACGCCGTACTTCGTGCCGCCGGTCTTGAGGTCGGAGAGCTGCCAGGGGCCGGAGGTGATCATCCCGATGCGATCGCTCACGAACAGCTGGCCGAACTTCACGTCCGTCTGGTCGAGGTACACGCTCTTGTCCGTCACCGCCATGTCGCGCAGGAACGAGAGCGCCTCATCCCCCGCCGGCGACGCGAACGCGGACTTCGTGGCGTCGTCATTGAGGATGGCTCCGCCGTTCTGCCAGAGGTGCGGCCAGTACTGCCAGGTCGTCTCCTCGCTTCCCGACACCGAGTACCCGTAGCCATAGATGTGGTTCGCCGGGTCGGTCAGCTTCTTCGCGGCCTCCCGGAAGTCGTCCCAGCTCCAGTCGGCGGTGGGATATGCCAGCCCGGCCTTGTCGAAGAGCGTCTTGTTGTAGAGCAGGCCGATGTTGTCGACGACCGCGGGGAAGCCGATCACCTTCTTACCGGAGGGCTGCGCGGTGCCCCGCGCCGCGGCGGTGAACTCGTCCCACTTCACCTCGGGCTTCTTCACCTCGTCCGCGATGTCGAGCGTGCGGCCCGAGGCCTCCAGCTGCCCCGCCCACGAGCCGAAGGCGTACGACATGTCCGGGTACTGGTCGCCCGCGAAGCCGGCGGAAAGCTTCTGCAGGAGCTGGTCGGTGGAGGAGGCGCCCGGGGAGAGGTCGATGGTGACGTTGGGGTGCGCCTCCTCGAACTCCTTCGCGAGACCCTCGACGATCTTCTGCGCGGCGTCCGCCTGGCCGGACCACACCTCGATCCGGACCTTCGCCTTCGGGTCGAGCGTGGTCGCCCCCTGCGACCCGCTGCAGCCGGCGAGCGCGACGACCCCCGCGGTGGCGACCAGCACGGCGGAGGCTCGGAGCATCCGTCTGCGGAGTGGAGTAAGCATCTTCGGTTCCTCTTCTCGGGTTCTGCTGTCGGATTCTGGCGTGCGGGGCTGCGGGTCAGCCGAGCACGATGGACCGGGTCAGGTGCCGCGGCGCGTCGGGGTCGAGGCCGGCGCGCTCGGCGACGGCGACCGCGAGGCGCTGCGCCTGGGCGAGCTCGACGAGCGGATCGGCGACGCCGACGCGGACGGTCGCGCCCGTGCGCTCGATGTCGGCCACCAGGCTCGGCTCCGACCGTCCGATGATCCAGACGAGGGAGCGGGAGTCGGCGACGGCGAGCGGGCCGTGGCGGTAGTCGAGCGACGGGTAGGACTCCGCCCAGGCCTGCGCCGCCTCCCGGATCTTGAGCGCCGCCTCCTGGGCGAGGCCGTAGGTCCAGCCGCTGCCGAGGTAGACGAAATGCGAGAGACCGGCGAGGTCGACGTCGAGCGGGCGGTCGAGGACGGCGGCGGCCTCGGCCGGCAGCGACGCGACGTCCTCGCCGAGCGCGTGACGCGCCAGCAGCAGGAACGTGGTGGGGAAGCGGGTCTGCACCACCGACTCCTCGTCGGCGAAGTCGAGCAGGAGCACGTCGCTCGCGCGCTCGGCGACGGGCGAGTCCGCGACGCCGGTCACGGCGATGGTCGGGACACCGGCCGGGATCGCGTCCAGCGCGTCGAGGACTTCGGTCGTCGTGCCGGAGCGGCTGAGCAGCAGCACCGCGTCGTAGTCGCGCCAGCTCCAGGGCTCGGAGGCGTAGGCGGCGTCGGTGCGGCCGAGGCCCGCGCCCTCCCGCAGGTAGGCGAACGACTCGGCGACGAAGGCCGAGGTGCCGCAGCCGAGCACGAGGACGCTCTCGCCCGGTCGGGCCAGCAGGGCGGTCGCCCGGTCGGCGCGGGTCGCGAGCGCTTCGCGCCAGATGTCCGGCTGGCTGGCGATTTCGCGGGAGGTGAGTGTCACGAGGTGCTCCTGATGATCGGTTCGGTGCTTGCGCACTGCCGTGTGCGTTGGAATTATCATTGGCGGACCATTGAGCGTTTGACAACGAAACTGTGCAGATCGCTCATTCTGCTTGATTGTTTGTTACAGAGAGGTTTCGCATGACCGAGCACCACCCCACCTCCCTCGCCGAGCTGCGCCTCGCCGACTGGGCGCCGCGCAGCCAGCTGCGGGCGCACGGGACCGCGGTGCCGCGGCCCGCGCATCCCGTCGTCGACGTGCACAACCACCTCGGCCGCTGGCTGACCGACGGCGAGTGGATGATCGACGACGTCCCGGCGCTCGTCGCCCTCCTGGACGAGTGCGGCGTCGAGACGGTGGTCAACCTCGACGGGCTGTGGGGAGCGGAGGTCACCGCCAACGTGGACCGCTACGACCGCGCGCACCCGGGGCGGTTCGTGACGTTCTGCCAGCTGGAGTGGGACCTCCTCGCCGAACCCGACGGGGTGGCGCGCCTGATCGCGTCGCTCGACGACAGCGCCGCCCGGGGCGCACGGGGCGTCAAGGTCTGGAAGAGCCTCGGCCTGACCGTGCGCGACGCGGACGGCGCGCTCATCCTCCCCGACGACCCGCGGGTGGTGGAGGTGCTGACGCACGCGGGCGGGCTCGGGCTGCCGGTGCTCATCCACACCGCCGACCCGATCGCGTTCTTCGAGCCGCTCGACCGCCACAACGAGCGGCTGGACGAGCTCGCCGCCGTGCCCGAATGGTGGTTCGGCGACCGCGACAGGCACCCGACCTTCGACCGCCTCCTCGACGCGCACGCGGCCCTCGTGCTCGCCTGCCCGGGCACGACCTTCATCGGCGCGCACGCGGGATGCGCCGCGGAGGACCTCGACCGGGTCGAGCGCCTGCTGGAGGCCGCGCCCAACTACACGATCGACACCGCCGGCCGCATGGCGGAGCTCGGCCGGCAGCCGCGCCGCTTCGCCCGGTTGGTCGCCGACCACCCCGACCGCGTGCTCTTCGGCACCGACATCTACCCGATCACCGCGGAGCAGTACCGCCTCCACTACCGCTTCTTCGAGACCGCGGACGAGGGCTTCGGCTACGCGCCCGAGAGCGAGATCCCCGGCCAGGGCCGCTGGGACGTCTCCGCCCTGGCGCTCGAACCGGAGCTGCTGGAGGCGGTCTACCGGGGCAACGCCCGGCGGGTGCTGGGGCTCTGAGCGCGGGGCGGCGCGGGGG
>JAEWDJ010000495.1 GCA_023390155.1 Actinomycetes bacterium
CTCAACCTCGCGCCGACCGTGACGGTCGCGCGCGTCGAGGGCGCGCTGCACGACGTGTTCCTGTCGAGCGCGGAGCCGCGTGCGGCGGCCTATCGCGAGGTGGAACGCTGGCTGCGCGGAGCGCTCAGCGGAAGTTGACGAACTGCAGGGCGACGTCGAGGTCGGCGCCCTTCAGGAGGGCGATGGTGGCCTGGAGGTCGTCGCGGCTCTTCGACGACACGCGCAGCTCGTCGCCCTGGATCTGCGCCTTGACGGTCTTGGGCGCCTCGTCGCGGATGAGCTTCGTGATCTTCTTCGCCGCATCCTGCTCGATGCCGTTCTTGAGCCCGATCTCGATGCGGAACTCCTTGCCGGAGGCGTAGGGGTCGCCGGCGTCGAGCGACTTGAGCGTGATGCCGCGCTTGATCATCTTGGACTCGACCACCTCGAGGACGGCCTTCACGCGCTCCTCGGTGTTGGCCTTGAGCAGGATCTTCTCGCCGCTCCACTCGACGGAGGCACCGACGTTCTTGAAGTCGTAGCGCTGCTCGACCTCCTTGCGCGCCTGGTTGACGGCGTTGTCCGCCTCCATCTTGTCGACCTTGCTGACGACGTCGAACGTGGAGTCTGCCACGGTATCTGCCTCACTCTTCGTAAAAATGCGGGTGGCATCGATTCTACGGCGGGGCGCCAGGGCGTGAACCCCGAGCACAAACTCCTTGCCTCATGCAAATCAGTTGACGCGTGTTACGCGCCGCTACCGCCTGTGACACGTGCCCTTCCGCTCACGGCGGGCTCGGTCCTAGCCTCGGCGTGCCCGCGACACCAGCGCGGCGCGACCCCCCTCCCGCTTCGCACCCACCCGTTACGAAGGGCCCCCGCATGAAGAAGTCCGTCCGCAGCGCCGCCGCAGCCTCGATCGCCGCGCTCTCCCTCGTGGGCCTCGCGGCCTGCGCGAGCAGCGGCTCCGCCGCATCCTCCAGCGACTCCTCCGACAAGAGCACCGTCTACTTCGGCGTCTCCGCCGCCACGACCGGCCAGTACGCGCAGTACGGCGAGCAGTTCAAGGAGGCGTTCGACCTCGCCGTGGAGGAGGTCAACGCCGACGGCGGCATCGACGGCCACCCGGTCGCCCTCAAGTACGAGGACTCGCAGTCCGACCCGAAGCAGTCCGTGGCCGTGGCGCAGAAGTTCGTCGGCGACGACAGCATCAGCCTGGTGTTCGGCGACTACTCGTCGGCGGCCTCCATCCCGGCGTCGCCGATCTACACGGCCGGCAAGCTCGTGCAGTACGGCTTCAACAACTCCAACCCGGACTTCACGGCCAAGGGCACGCAGTACCAGTGGTCGACCTCCATCACCACGAGCGCCACCTACACGTGGACGGCCGACTACATCAAGAAGCAGGGCATCGACTCGGTCGGCGTCAGCTACCTGAACACCGCCGACTGGGGCATCCCGGCCTTCGACGCGTTCAAGGCGGAGGCCAAGAAGGTCGGGCTGAAGATCACCGACGCGGAGGGCGTGCTCGACACCTCCGACGACTACCGCCCCTCCCTGACGAAGGCGGTGGCCGGCAAGCCCGACGCGTTCGTGCACATCGGCTACGGCCCTGACGCGGCGAAGATCGTGACGCAGCTGCGCGCCATCGGCTACGAGGGCACGTTCTACGGCGGCCAGGACGAGGAGTCGTTCGACGGCACCAAGGACGCGGAGGGCGCGATCAACGGCGCCGAGTTCCTCGCCTCCAACCCGGCGAAGGAGGTGCAGGACTTCGTGAAGGCGTTCAAGAAGAAGTACCCGCAGGAGACCGAGGTCACCGGCTTCGAGGCCGGCGCCTACGACGCGCTGCACGTCGCCGTGGAGGCCGCGAAGATCGGCGGCACCACCCGCGAGGGCATCCTCGCCGGCTTCAAGAAGGTGAAGGACGTCCCGAGCGTCGTCTACGGCAAGATCACCTTCGACCAGTCCACCCGCCGCGTCGCCTCGCCCCAGCTGACCCCGAGCATCCTGAAGGACGGCACCTGGGTCGCGTACAACGGCTGAGCCGCTGACGCGCACTCGCACCGCACCATGCTCGACACGCTGATCGCCGGCCTGCTCCGAGGGAACGTCTACGCCCTCGGAGCGGTCGGCATCTCCCTCGTCTTCGGCGTCATGAACGTCGTCAACTTCGCGCAGTTCTCGTTCTTCGGGCTCGGCGCGATGCTCTCCTGGTTCTTCGTCGTGAAGATCGGCCTGCCGTTCTGGCTCGCGCTGATCGCCGTGCTCGCGATCTGCGGCGCGATCGGCCTGCTGATCAACGTGACGGTCGTGCGCCCGCTGGCGAAGTACCTCCCGCTGGCCGCGATGCTCTCGACCTACGCGATCTCGCTCATCCTCGACAACGCGTCGCAGATGGCGTTCACCGCGCAGTTCCGGGTGTTCCCCGACGTGCTCCCGACCTCGAACCTGCAGCTCGGCAACATGAAGTTCGGCACGTCCGACCTCGTCATGCTGGGCACGACCGCGGTCATCATGGTCGTGATGACGCTGTTCCTGAAGTTCGGCAAGGTCGGCCGGGCGATCCGCGCGACCGCGCAGGACCAGGAGGCCGCTCTGCAGATGGGCATCCCGGTCGGCCAGGTGCAGCACGTGTCGTTCGTCATCGCGTCGGCGCTCGGTGGCCTGGCGGGCGTCTTCATCGCCCTCTACGTCGGCGTCGCGAACCCGACCTCGGGGCTGGACGTCGGCCTCACCTCGTTCGTGGCGGCCACGCTGGGGGGCCTCGGCTCGCTCGTCGGCGCGGTGATCGGCGGGTTCGTGCTGGGGATCCTGGAGGCGTTCGGCATCCACTTCTTCGGCGACACGGCCCGCGAGATCATCGTGTTCGTCATCCTGATCGTGGTGCTGATCGTGCGCCCGGGCGGGCTGCTCGGCAAGGTGCCGCTGATCTCGAGCGAGCCGCTGACGGGCACGTTCCTCGGCAAGGGGCGCCCGATCCGCATCCCGCGCTGGGTGTGGCTGGTCGCGTTCGTGGTCGGCGGCGTCGTCATCCCGCTCGTCGCCAACGACTACATCCTCACGACCGGCACGCAGGTGCTGATCTACGCGATCATCGCCGCCGGGTTCACGGTCACGGCCGGGCAGGCGGGGGTGCTCGCCCTGGGCCAGGCGGGGCCGATCGCGATCGGCGCGTACGCCTCGGCCCTGCTCTCGCTGTACCTGCACTTCCCGTTCTGGGTGGCGCTGCCGGTCGCCGGGATCGTCGCCGCCGTCGTCGCGTCGATCCTCGCCTCGCCGATCTGGGGCGTGAAGGGCCACTACATCTCCATCGCGACGCTCGGGCTCGGCATCGCCATCGTCGCGGTGATCCAGCTGGTGCTCCCGCAGGGGCTCTACAACATCCCCGTCCCCGAGTGGTTCGGGACGCCGCTGAACACGCCGCAGGCCTACTACCTGATCGACTTCGGCGTGCTCGTGCTGACCCTCCTCGTGATGTGGCGGATCCGCGGGTCGCATCTCGGCAAGGTGATCTCGTCCGTCGGCTCGGACGAGGTGGCGGCGCTCGCCTCCGGGGTCCGGGGCCGCAACTACAAGGCGCTCTCCTTCGCGGTCTCCGGCTTCTTCGCCGGGATCGGCGGCTCCCTGCTCGCGCACCAGTACACGTACATCGACCCGACCGTCTTCACGATGCTGATGTCGCTGCTCGTGGTGACGATCGTCATCCTCGGCGGGATCAACCTCCCATACGGCGCGGTGGTCGGCGCCATCGTGCTGATCGGGGCGATGGAGCTGCTGCGCTTCACCCCGGAGCTGCGCATCATCGTCTACGGCCTGGTCCTCATCCTCGTGGTGCGGTTCCGGCCGGGAGGGATCCTGGTGAGGAACGCATGAGCGAGCCACTGCTGGACGTGCGCGACCTCGCGCGCCACTTCGACGGCGTGAAAGCCGTGGACGGGATCTCGTTCTCCGTCGCGCGCGGCGAGGTCGTCTCGATCATCGGACCGAACGGCTCCGGCAAGACGACGACGCTCAACCTCGTCACCGGCGCGTTCCGCCCGAACGGCGGCACCATCGCGCTGGAGGGCGAGCGCATCGAGCGCGCCGACAGCGCGCGGATCGCCGAGCACGGCATCGCCCGCACCTTCCAGAACGGGCGCGTGTTCGCGACGCTGTCGGTCGCGGACAACATCGAGGTGGGCCTGCACACCACGCTCACCGCGAACCGCCCGTTCCGCCGCCTCTCGAACGTGTTCCTGCTGCGCTGGATCCCGCTGCTCGCCGAGCTCTACATCGCCATCGTCGGGACGCCCGCGTCCCGCCGGGAGCAGAAGGAGATCCGGGCGATCGTGGAGACAGAGATCGACCGGTTCGGGGCGCGGCTCGGGCCACGCCGCGACGACCCGGCGTACTCGCTGAGCTATGCGAACCGGCGCCGGACCGAGATCGCCCGGGCACTGGCCCTCGCACCGAAGCTCCTCGTGCTCGACGAGCCGACGGCCGGCATGAACCAGTCCGAGACGGCGGAGGTGCTCGAGCAGCTGCTGGAGCTCAAGGCGGCCGGGCAGACCATCCTGCTGGTCGAGCACAAGCTCGACCTCGTGATGACCGTCTCCGACCGGGTCATCGTGATGGACGGCGGCCGCATCATCGCCGAGGGCCGGCCGGACGAGGTGCGGACGAACCCGGCGGTCGTCGAGGCGTACCTCGGGCGGCGCCGCGGGCTGGGAGGGGTGGACCTCAAGTGACCGAGCTGCTCGCACTCGACGACGTGAACGTCTACTACGGCCCGTTCCACGCGCTGCGGGGCAACTCGCTGACCGTGGGGGAGGGGGAGATCGTCTCGCTCCTCGGCGGCAACGCCAGCGGCAAGTCGACCACGATGAAGACCATCCTGGGCCTGGTGCGGCCCAAGTCCGGCACGGTCCGGTTCGCGGGCGAGGACGTGACCCATGCCTCCACCCGCCGCCGGGTGTCGGCCGGGATCGCGTCGGTGCCGGAGGCGCGGCGCGTGTTCCCCGAGATGACCGTCGACGAGAACCTCATCGCCGGTGCGTACACGCGCCGCGACAAGGCCGGCATCGCCGAGGACCTCGACCGGATGCGCACCCACTTCCCGCGGCTCGCCGAGCGCCGCCGGCAGCAGGCGGGCACGCTCTCCGGCGGCGAGCAGCAGATGCTCGCGTTCGCGCGCGCCCTGATGAGCCGGCCGCGGCTGGTGTGCATGGACGAGCCGACGATGGGGCTCTCGCCGAAGCTGGTCGACCAGGTGCTCGACGAGATCGTCCGCATCAACCGCGAGCTCGGCGTCGCCGTGCTCTTCGTCGAGCAGCAGGCGGAGCTGGCGCTCTCGATCGCCTCGCGCGGGTACGTGCTCGCCACCGGCGCGATCGTGCTGCAGGGCACCGCCCAGGAGCTGCTCGACGACCCTCAGATCCAAGAGGCGTACCTCGGAAAGGCGGGACAGTGACCGACACGGCACAGGGGACGCAACGGCTGGGCTTCTTCACCCGGCTCCTGGACGACGGCTCGGCCCTCGACCGCTACCGCAACGCGCTCGCCCAGTTCGTGCGCGCCGAGCAGGTCGGGCTCGACGGCGTCTGGGTGGCCCAGCACCACTTCCACGAGGCGGAGGGCGGCCTCCCGTCGCCGTTCGTGCTGCTGGCGCAGGCGGCCGCGCAGACGACGCGCCTCCGGCTCGGAACCGGGATCGTGACGCTGCCGCTCGAGGCGCCGTTGCGCGTCGCGGAGGACGCCGCCGTGCTCGACCTGCTCTCCGGCGGCCGGCTGGAGCTCGGCATCGGCTCCGGCGGCACCCCCTCGTCGTTCCCGCCGTTCGGGCACGACTCGGCGGACCGCGCGGCGATCTACGACCGGCACCGGGAGGCGCTGACCGACGCCATCCGCGGCGACGTGCTCACCGCGGACGGCGGCGCGTTGTATCCCGCCGGGCCGGACCTGCTCGGCCGGGTGTGGGAGGCGACCTTCTCGGCGGCGGGCGCCGCCCGGATCGGCGGCCGGGGCAACGGCCTCATGCTCTCGCGCACGCAGCCGCGCAGCACCTGGGACGCGCCCACCTCCCCGCAACTGCAGGAGGCCATCGTCGACGCCTACCTCGACGCGCTCCCCGACGGCGTCGAGCCGCGCATCCTGGCGTCGCGCTCCGTCCTCATCGTGGACTCCGCCGCCGAGGCGGCGCAGTGGGTGCGCCGGGGGATCGACCGCGGGCGCGTCTTCGTCGACGGCCAGGGCCTCCGGATCCCGGCCGGGGTCACGGACGCCGAACTGCTCGCCTGGCTCGACGTGCACATCGGGACGCCGGAGCAGGTCGTCGAGACGCTGGCGGCGGACGGGATCCTGGACCGGGCGACCGACGTGGCGTTCCAGCCGCACCCCGTCGACCCGCCCCACGACGTCGTGCTGCGCTCGATCGAGCTCACCGCGGCCGTGGGGGCCGAACTCCTGAACTGGTCGCCGGCCGTCCCGGCGATCGCGGATCACCGAAAGGAAACAGCATGACGACCGATGTCATCGACCGTCTGGTGGGCATCGCCCCTGGAGACGCGCTCGACGCCCTCCGCGAGCAGCGCCCGAACGCCCGGGCCAACGCGCAGGCGAGCTTCGACGCGCTGTTCGCCTCGCGCGAGCTCGCCGAGGCGAGCCAGGCGGAGCGGCTCGCCGTGGCCTATTGGACCGTCGCCCTCTCCCACTCGCCGACCGCCTCCTTCTACCGGGAGCTGCTGGAGGCGGAGGACGCGTCGCTCGCCGCCGCCCTGGATGCCGCTCTGCCCTCCGCCCTCACCACGGGCCCCTACGGCGACTACCCCGCCGGGCCGCTGACCGTCGAGAACGTCGAAGGACTCGTCTGGGCGCCGGACGCGACGCTCGCCGCCGCGGCCGGCCCGCGGCTCGCCGCCGCTCTCGCCCACACCCACCTGCTGGTCTACCGCCCCCGCGACGCCTCGGCCGATGCCCTGCAGGCACTGCTCGACGCCGGCTGGTCGACCACCGGGATCGTCACACTGTCGCAGCTCGTGGCGTTCCTCAGCTTCCAGCTGCGGGTCGTCGCGGGGCTCACCGTCCTGAAGGGAGAGCTCGCATGAGCGAGACCGTCATCCGCCACACGTTCGAGGCGCCCAACGCCTTCACCCAGGCCGAGCTCGGCTGGGAGGCCTGGCTCGAGCCGCTCCCGCTCGACGAGCTGACCGATCGCCACTACGAGGGCCTGGTCGACAAGGGCCGCGCCAACAGCCCCTACTTCCGCCTGCTCGTGCGCGACCCCGACATCCTGGGCGCCCGCACCCGCACCGACAACGACATCTTCTACAACGAGAAGGGCGGGCTCTCCCGCGCCCTCCGCGAGCTGTCGGCCGCCAGCGCGTCGCGCACGAACGGCTGCATCTTCTGCGCGTCGGTGCACTCGCGGTTCGCGAGCCACAAGTCCAAGCGCCCCGACGACGTGCAGCGCCTGCTCGACGACGGCACGGCGGCGCCGCAGGACGACCCGCAGTGGCGAGCGGTGATCGACGCGTCCGTCGCGCTCACCGACAACCCGGGCACCTTCGACGCGTCGAACGTGCAGCAGCTGCGCGAGGCGGGGCTGGACGACCTCGCGATCGCCGACGCCATCCACGGCGCCGCGTTCTTCAACTGGGCGAACCGGCTGATGCTGTCGCTGGGGGAGCCGACGCCGCCGGCCGCGTAGGCCGCGCCGCGGCGCGGGCGGGCTGTTCCTACCCGACGACCCGGCTTCCGCCGACCCCGACCTCCGACGACCCGACCTCTGACGACCCGGTGGCGCCCCGGGTCGTCGGGCTTTGGCAGGTTTTGGCATTTTGGCACCGTTTGGCAGTTGCGGCCGGCGAGAGGGGCGATCTATCTTCGTGCCAAGACGTTTTGCCAAAACGTCTTGGCACCATAGAGTGTTCCCACACACGCAGCCCTAGCTGCTCTCACGATCCGGAGTAACGATGCTTCGTAAGAAAATCGCGGCGGCGACAGCGGTCGGCGCCGCCGTCGCGCTCGCGCTCGCCGGGTGCGGCGTCGGCGGAGGGGGCTCCTCCTCGTCCGCCGGCTCCCTCACCGTCCTCGTGGAGGCGGGCGGTCACGCCGAGCTCCAGCCCATCGCCGACCTCTACAAGAAGGAGACGGGCACCTCGGTGACCTTCGTCGAGCTCCCGTACGACGGCCTCTACAACCGCCTCAACAGCGAGCTCACCTCGGGCACGGTCTCGTTCGACGTCGCCGCGCTCGACTCGATCTGGCTCCCCGCCTTCAGAGACGCCGTCACCCCGCTCGACGACCTCTTCACCTCCGAGGTGAAGGGCGACCTCTTCCCCGCCCTGGTCACGGAGGCGAAATCCGGCGACCACTTCGTCGGGATGCCCGTCTGGACCAACTCCGAGATCCTGTACTACCGCAAGGACCTCTTCGACGACCCGACCAACCAGGCGGCCTTCAAGGCCAAGTACGGCTACGACCTCGTCCCGCCGACGACCTGGCAGCAGTACACGGACGCGGCGGAGTTCTTCACCCAGCCCGACAAGGGTCTCTACGGCACCGACGTCAAGGGCGCCGTGGAGACCGAGTACCTCGCGACGCTCTCCCAGACCGGGGAGAAGACCATGGTCATGAACGACTCCGGCAGCGAGGTCTCGCTCGGCGACGAGAACAGCGTGAAGGCGCTCGACTTCTACACGAGCCTGCAGAAGTACGCGCCCTCCGGCGCCGCGCAGCTCGACTGGGCCGGCGCGCAGAACCTGTTCAACCAGGGCAAGACCGCCATGATGCGGTTCTGGGCGCACGCCTACCGCCAGATCCCGAAGGACGCGTCGGTGTACGGCAAGGTCGGCGTCGCGCCGATGATCGCCGGGCCGGGCGGCGTCGCCGGCGTGCCGGGCGCCTGGTACCTGTCGGTCGCCAAAGCCAGCACGAAGCAGGAGCAGGGGCTCGACTTCGTGAAGTTCGCCTACGAGCACAACGACCTCAGCGCCGACACCAGCCTCGGGCTCGTCGCCCGCAAGTCCGCGTTCGAGAAGTACCAGGACCAGCCGGGCTTCGAGAACTACAAGCCCCTGGTCGAGACCCTGGACGCGAAGGACACCATCCCGCGTCCGGCCTCCCCGAAGTGGCAGCAGATCGTGGACACGGTGCTGGTGCCGCTGATCCAGAAGTCTCTGCAGCCCGGCGCCGACAACCAGGCGCTGCTGAACGCAGCAAAGGAGCAGGTCCAATCGCTGTTCAAGTGATGGAGCAGCAGCGAGTGGGCGGCCGCAC
>JAEWDJ010000509.1 GCA_023390155.1 Actinomycetes bacterium
GCGCTGGGCGTCGCGGGCGCCCTCATGCAGGGCGTCTTCGCGAACCCGCTCGCCGAGCCGGCCGTCGTCGGCGTCTCCGCCGGCGCGGCCGTGGGGGCGTGCGCGGCGCTCGTCTTCGGGCGGCCGCCCTTCGGCGCCGCGACGGTCCCGGCGGCGGCGTTCGTCTCCGGCGTGATCACCACCGTGCTCGTCTACGTGCTCGCGCGCGCCCGCGGCCGCACCCGCGTGCTCATGCTCGTGCTCACCGGCATCGCCGTGAACGCCGTCGCCAACGCGATCATCGCGCTGTTCGTCTTCCTGGCCGACACCGCCAGCCGCGAGCAGATCATGTTCTGGCAACTCGGCTCCCTCAACGGCGCCACCTGGTCGGCGGTCGGCGTGACCCTGCCGCTGCTGGTGGTCGGCGTCGTCTGCGCCTGCCTGATGTCGCGCCGCCTGGACGCCCTCGCCCTCGGCGACCGCAGCGCCCGCCACCTCGGGGTGCCCGTCGAGCGCGTGCGGCTGCTCTCCATCCTCCTGGTCGCGCTGCTGACCGCGGTGGCGGTGTCGTTCGCCGGCATCATCGCGTTCGTCGGCCTCATCGTGCCGCACCTCCTGCGCCTGCTGATCGGGCCCGGTCACGGCGCCCTGCTGCCCGCGAGCGCGCTCGGCGGCGCACTGCTCATCTCGGTCGCTGACGTGGTGGCGCGCACCGCGATCCCGTTCGCGGACCTCCCGATCGGGATGTTCACCGCCCTCGTCGGCGGGCCCGTCTTCTTCGTGCTGCTGCGGCGGACGGTCGCCTCGGGGGAGAGCGCGTGACCGGGGCCGAGCTGCGCGGCGTCGGCGTGTCCATCGGCGGCCGGCGCATCCTCGACGGCGTCGACCTCGCGGTCCGCCCGGGCGAGCTGGTGGCGCTGATCGGCCCGAACGGCGCCGGCAAGTCGACCGCCCTCGGCGTGCTCGCCGGCGACACCGAGCCCGACACCGGCAGCGCCCTCATCGCCGGTCGCGACGCCCGCACGCTGAAGGTCACGGAGCTCGGCCGCCTGCGCGCGGTGCTGCTGCAGCAGAAAGGCGTCTCCTTCTCGTACCCGGTGCGCGAGGTCGTCGCGATGGGCCGGATGCCGTGGGCGCGCACCCCGCAGAGCGACGACGACGAGGCCATCGTCACCGACGCCCTCGAGCGCACCGCGACCGCGCACCTCGCCGACCGCGACGTGACGACGCTCTCCGGCGGCGAGCTGGCCCGCGTCTCGCTCGCCCGGGTGCTCGCCCAGCGCTGCCCGATCGTGCTGCTCGACGAGCCGACCGACGCCCTCGACCTCGGCCACCAGGAGCAGGTGCTGACCCTCGCGACCGGGCTGGCGCGTGCGGGAGGCGCCGTGCTGGCGGTCCTGCACGACCTCAACCTGGCCGCCGCGTACGCCGATCGCGTGGTGCTCCTGAGCGGCGGGCGGGTGGTCGCCGACGGCACGCCGGAGGAGGTGCTCACGGCCGAGCGCCTGGCCGCGGTCTACGCGTATCCGGTCGAGGTCATCCCGCATCCCGGCACCGGCGCACCCTTGGTGCTTCCTGTGCGTCCGCGGGGCGTCCCGGCGGTCTCCGGTACCCTTGACGGGTGAATTGGTGGGTCGTGGGCGCCGTCGTGGCGCTCGTCGTGGTGATCGTCGTGGCCGTGCGCCTCGGCTGGATCGACCTCTCCAACAAGGCGCAGCGCGGCTCGGGGACGATGAGCGGCGCCATCGGCGGATCGTTCGACGAGATCTTCGCCCCCACCCGGCACGAGGCCCAGCAGGAGCTCGACCGCCAGTCGTTCCTCCCCGCCCCGGCGCCCCTTCCCGGAGACGGTGAGAAGGGCGTCTGGGAGGGCGGAAAGATCACGATCGACGTCGGCTCCGCCGGCCGCGGCCAGCGCGCCGAGGGTCGCGCCGTCGACGACGACGGCCGGGCTACCGCCGTTGCAGGGCGGCGTACTCGGGGTGCTCGCTGATCCACTTGCGCACGTAGGGGCACGAGGCGACCACGCGCAGGCCGGTGTTGTCGCGCACGTCGTCCAGCGCCGTCTGCACGAGCGTCGACGCCATGCCGCGCTCCCGCTTCTCCGGATCGACCACGGTGTGCGTGAAGACGATCGCGTCATCCCGCAGCTCGTACTCGGCGACGCCGATGCGCTCGCCGTCTTTGTAGAGGGAGTACCGCGACTCGTCGGGCTCGTTCTGCACCGTCAGGCTCATGGCGTCCACGCTACCGCGGGGGTGCGCCCGCGCTGTCATGCGCTGCGCACGCGCTGTCATGCGCTCCGCCCGACCGAATCCCATTGTCTGCGGTCCGGTGACGTCACGCCGCCAGCCCCACTCAGGAGTAACGGCGGCCACGATGATGCGTCAGGCAAGCTAGCGGACGGCCGCCGAATCGCGGCGGACGAGAGCCATGCTCCGGTCGCCAAGACGCGGGACGCCGGGACTTCCGATATTCCGCGCGACCGGCAACCACTTCTCGAGTGGGGTCAACCAGGAAATGTGTTGACCACAGGTAGCTGGGTGGTGTAAAAACTAATTCCCTGACAGAAATGGAGGCGACAGAGCCGCTCAGACCATCCGACATTGGGCCTTGTGATTGCACCCGTAGATGACGAGTGTGCCCAATTCAAGGAGGCGGCATGTTGCAAGTCACCCAGCAGGACCCGATCGCAGCATCGGCGCTGATTCTCGTGTGGGGTGCACTCACCATTCTGGTGCTGGGCTTTTCTCGTCTTCTTCTCGTGGCAGTCGGTGTTCGCGTGTTGCGGAGGCTCAAGCTCTCGGACGATCTGATCGAGAAGTACACGCTGGCAGTTTTGAGACCGTTCCGTCGGGATCGACCGAAATGACGGCCGGGACAGGGAAGGGGCGACGCCTCGCTCCTGAACTTCGACCAGCGGGGGGTCGGTTGCCTCCCCACCCCCGCTGGGCTGTTGTTCTCCTTCGCGATGTTCGAAAGGCGCGTGCGCGGCGGGAGAGGTGCGTGCTTCTCTTCCGGGTGACTCGGTGCCTTCCAGGGCCGCGGGTTGGCAGTCGCGTTCGACAACATCGTGAGTGTCGCAGAGTAAGCCGCGCGCCCGCCCGCGCTGTCACAATGGACGCATGCCCGACACCGCCTCCGCCGCCGATCTCGCGGCGCCGCTGTGGCATCCCGCCGCGCCGAGCACGGTCGTCCAAGCCGACAACCTCGACGTGGTCGCGGGGCTGCCGGACGGGGCGTTCCGGCTGATCTACCTCGACCCTCCCTTCAACACCGGCCGGTCGCAGGCGCGGCGGGCGATGACGTCGGTGCGGTCGGAGCCCGGCGCCGGGGGCAGCGTGATCGGCTTCAAAGGGCGCAGCTACGAGCGCATCAAGGGCGATCTGCTCAGCTACGACGACCGGTTCGAGGACTACTGGGAGTTCCTGGAGCCGCGGCTCATCGAGGCCTGGCGGGTGCTCGCCGACGACGGGACGCTGTACCTCCACCTCGACTACCGGGAGTCGCACTACGCCAAGGTGCTGCTCGACGCGCTCTTCGGCCGGGAGAGCTTCCTCAACGAGATCGTGTGGGCGTACGACTACGGCGCGAAGTCCAAGACCCGCTGGCCCGCCAAGCACGACACGATCCTCGTCTACGTGAAGAACCCCGCCGCCTACTTCTTCGACTCGGCGGCGGTCGACCGCGAGCCGTACATGGCGCCCGGACTCGTGACCCCCGAGAAGGCGGAGCTCGGCAAGCTGCCGACCGACGTCTGGTGGCACACGATCGTCTCGCCGACCGGCCGCGAGAAGACCGGGTACCCGACCCAGAAGCCGGAGGGCGTGCTCCGCCGAATCGTGCAGGCGTCGAGCCGCGACGGCGACTGGGTGCTCGACTTCTTCGCGGGGAGCGGCACGACCGGGGCGGTGGCGGCGGCGCTCGGGAGGCGCTTCCTCCTCGTCGACAGCAACCCGGAGGCCGTCGCCGTCATGCGCGACCGGTTCGCGCGGGACGGGCGGGATGTCCGGTTCGTCGGCTGAGCGCCGCGCGGGTGCGGGGCGCCTTCCCGGCGACCGTCCGGAGATTTCGGAGCACTCTGTGGAAGGGTGGAGGACTATGCGACCCGTCCTGCGAGCCCTCCCCTTCCTGTGGGGTGCGATCGGGACGGCGCTCGCGTTCGTCGGGATCTATCTGCTCTTCGTGCGCAGCTACGTCGGCCAGGTGATCGACGAGCGGGCGTTCGCCGGGGCGGACGCGTGGAAGGGCGACCTGATCGACTTCGCCCACACGTTCCTCAACGCGCTCCCCGTGGCGGCGGTCTTCGTCGGAGCCGTGACCGCGCTGATCGTGGTGATCGTGCGCCGCAACTGGCTCGTGTTCGCCGTCGCCGTCGGAGCCGCGATCGGGGCGAACGTGAGCACCCAGATCCTCAAGTACTCCGTGCTCTCCCGGCCCGAGAAGGGCGTGGACGCGGGGCTCGCCAACTCCCTCCCCTCCGGCCACACCTCGGTCGCCGCCTCCGCCGCGCTGGTCGTCTTCCTCGTCGTGTCGCCGCGGTTCCGGCCGCTGGCCGCGGTCGTGGGGGCCGTCTTCACGATCGCGGCGGGAGCCTCCACCCTGGTCGAGCAGTGGCACCGGCCGAGCGACGTGATCGCCGGGATGCTCGTCGTCGCCTTCTGGGGCTGCATCGCCGGCCTCGTGCTGGCCGGGCTGCGCCTCCCGCCCGCCGACCCCCCGGTGCGCACCAAGTTGTGGACGCTGCTCTGGATCGCCGCCGTCTGCGCGGTCGGTGCCCTCGTGGCCCTGCTCGTCACCTACTTCTCTGAGCAGCAGGGCTCAGAGCACCTCTTCATCGCCTACGCCGGGGGCGTCGCCGCGATCGTCGCGACGGGCTTCCTGCTCGCGGTGCTCGGCAACCGGGTGTACCGGGCGCTGGGGTGAGTCGCGGTCACGTGGAGGCGCGGACGGTCAGGGTCGCGGTGAGGTAGTCCGCGGGTGGAATCGACTCGGCACCGCCGCCAGCCGCCGCATCCTCCGTGTCCGCCGCATCCTCCGGTGCCACGAGCGACAGCAGCCGCCGCGCCGCCGCGCGGCCGAGGGCGTCGCCGGGGAGGGCAACGCTCGTCAGGCTCGGTGCGGTGACGGCCGAGGCGGGGAGGTCGTCGAAGCCGGCGACGGCGAGCTCGTCGGGCACGCGCACGCCCAGGTCGGCGCAGGCTGCGAGCACACCGTGGGCC
>JAEWDJ010000010.1 GCA_023390155.1 Actinomycetes bacterium
GGACGGGCGGTTCCACAAGCGGGCCATGCGCCCATCCCACCAGCACCGGGCCGCCGCGTCGCGGCAGCGCGCCGGTGTCGTGCGGATCGTGACCGGGCCGAGACGCTCCCATGGCGGGTGGAGGACCGCCTGGCAGGATGGACGCATGAAAGCGATCGCGTCCTGGCTCACCCGCTCCTGGGCGGTCGTCGTCCCGATCCTCGGCGTCATCGCGCTCGTGGCGTTCTGGACGGTGGAGCTCGAACCGTGGGCCGTGGTGCTGATCGCCCTCGTGCTCGGCGGCACCGTGCTGGCGGCCGTCCAGCACGCGGAGGTCGTGGCCCACCGCGTCGGGGAGCCGTTCGGCTCGCTCGTGCTGGCGGTCGCGGTCACGGTCATCGAAGTCGCGCTGATCGTGACCCTGATGACGACCGGCAAGGATTCCGAGTCCCTCGCCAGGGACACCGTCTTCTCGGCCGTGATGATCACCATGAACGGGATCGTCGGCCTCTCCCTGCTCCTCAGCTCCAGCCGCGGGACGATGACCTCGTTCAACGCCAAGGGCAGCAGCGCCGCGCTCGCCACCGTCACCGCCATGGCGACCCTGACGATGGTCGTCCCCAGCTTCACCGAGACGCCCGGACCGCAGTTCTCGCCGAGCCAGCTCGTGTTCGCCGCGCTGGCCTCCCTCGCCCTCTACGGGATGTTCGTGTTCACGCAGACGTTCGCGCACCGGGACTTCTTCCTGCCCGTCGGGCACAAAGGCGCCGCCGCCGACGCCGGCGCCGGCGGCACCGATGACGAGGACCAGCACGCCGAGGCTCCCTCGACCAAGACCGCGTTGATCAGCGTGGGGCTGCTGCTCGTCGCCCTGGTGGCCGTGGTCGGCCTGGCGAAGCTCGAGTCCACGCCGATCGAGCGCGCGGTCACCGGCGTGGGCCTGCCGCAGTCGTTCGTCGGCGTGATCATCGCCCTGCTCGTGCTGCTGCCCGAGGGCATCGCCGCGGCCAAGGCCGCCAAGCGCAACCGGATGCAGACGAGCCTCAACCTCGCCCTCGGCTCCGCCATCGCGAGCATCGGCCTCACGATCCCCGCCATCGCGGTCGCGTCGATCTGGCTGCCCGGCGCCCTGCACCTCGGACTCGGCGCGAGCCAGATCGTGCTGCTGGCGCTGACCGTCGCGGTCAGCATCCTCACGATCATGCCGGGCCGGGCGGTGCGCCTCCAGGGCGGCATCCACCTCATCCTGTTCGCCGCGTCCGTCTTCCTGTCGATCGCGCCGTAGCCCGGACGCAGACGGCCGCGCCGGCGGGCGCTCAGCGACCCGCGCCGACCGCCGCGTCGAAGAGCTGCTCGGCGGCCAGACGCGCGGCGAGCGGGGTGCCGCCGCACATCGCCGCGCTGGCGGACGCGCCGTCGAACAGGAGCGTCAGCTGCACGGCGAGGATGTGCGGCTCGACGGCGCCCGCGGCGACGGCCTGGCGCTCGAAGAAGTCGGTCAGCCGCTGCTTGAACCGCTGGGCCACCTGGGCGGCGGGATGCTCGCGGTCGCGCAGCTCGGTCGCCACGTTGACGAACGGGCAGCCGAAGAAGTCGCTCGCCTGCGCCGCCTCGTGCAGCGCGTCGTACACGTGGAGCACCCGCTCGCGCGGACCACGGTCGTCCTCCTCGGTGAAGTAGCCGGCGACGACGCGCGGTCCGTACTCGCTGAGCATCTGGGCGACGATGTCGTCCTTGCCGTCGAAGTGCTGGTAGATCGAGCGCTTGGAGACCGCGGCCTCCTGCGCGATGCGGTCCACCCCCACCGCGTTCACGCCCTCGCCGATGAAGAGGCGGGCGGCAGCCTCGAGCACGCGCTCGCGCGGCTTCGGCCGGGTGGGGGCGGCGACGGTCGTCATGCGTCGATTCTACGGGTCGGGTTGCGCAAAGTAAACCGATCTGTTTACATTGCGAGTACACCGATCAGTTTACTTTTGGAGGAACCATGACCGATCTCACCGGACGCGTCGCCCTCGTCACCGGCGCCAACCGCGGCCTGGGCGCCGCCTTCGTCTCCGGCCTGCTGGAGCGGGGAGTGGCGAAGGTCTACGCCGCCGCCCGCCGCCCCGAGAGCGTGGCGACGACCGATCCCCGCGTCATCCCGCTCGCGCTCGACGTCACCGACCCGGAGAGCATCCGGCGCGCGGCGGAGGCCGCCGGCGATGCGACGGTGCTCGTGAACAACGCCGGGATCGCGGTGAACCAGTCTCTCGTGTCCGGCGACCTGGCCGAGATCCACCGCGAGTTCGACACGAACTTCTGGGGCCCGGTGCTGCTGACCCGCGCGTTCGCCCCGGTGATCGAACGCAACGGCGGAGGCGCGATCGTCAACATGCACTCCGCGCTCAGCTGGCTCGCCCTCGGGTCCTACAGCGCGACCAAGGCCGCCCTCTGGTCGGCGAGCAACTCCGCGCGCGTCGAGCTCGCGCCCGCCGGCATCCAGGTCGTCGGCGTGCACGTCGGCTACGTCGACACCGAGATGGCGGCCGGCGCCGAGGGTGTCAAGGTGCCGCCGGCCCAGGTCGTCGCCGAGGCGCTGGACGCCGTGCTCGCGGACGAGGCCGAGGCCGTGGTCGGCGACGTGGCCCGGCACGTGAAGTCCAAGCTCCACGAGGACGTGCGCGCGCTCTACCCCCAGCTGGCGAGGTAGGAGGACGCGGCGAAGCCCTCGGGCCGGATGCCCCAGCGGACCGTCCACTCCTCGCCGGGCTCGAGCCAGCGGAGCCCCTGCCCGGTGTTGAGCGCGTTGGCCGGGGCCGTCATCGGCTCCACCGCGAGCGCCACCTCCCCGGCGGGCTTCGTCGCGAAGGCACGGTGCGTGAAGACCTGCACGTACGCGAACTCGGGATCGCTCCAGAGCACGACCCGGCGGCCGTCGTCGGCGGCGAGGACGTGCTCTGGCCGTTCCGCCAGCCCGCCGAAGCCGTCGTTGACGTCGAGGTCGCTCACCCGGGCGCCCGCGGACAGGTCGAACCGGGTGCCGGCGACCGGGGTCTCGCCGGTGACGTTCAGCCGGTCGTCGGTCTCGAACCGGGTCGTGGCGTGGACCGTGAGGGTGAGCTGCTCCGGCGGCACGTCGCCGATCCGGAGGTAGGGGTGCGTGCCGATGGCCACGGGGGCGCGTCGCTCGCCGCTGTTGACGATGGAGTGCGTGACCGTCAGGCCCTCGGTGTCGAGCTCGTGCTCCACGGTCGTGTCGAGGAGGAAGGGGTAGCCCGCCTGCGGGTAGATGGTCGCCGCCTGCCGCACGGCGGAGTCCGTGCGCGACACCAGCGTGTAGGGCGAGAACCGCAGGAGGCCGTGGCTGGCGTTGCCGAGGTGCGGCTCGGTCAGGGCGAGCTGCTGGGTCGCGCCGTCCAACTCCCAGCGGCCGTCCTTGACCCGGTTCGGCCAGGGCACGAGCACGATGCCGTCGGCGGAGGGCGGCGTCGCGTCCTCACCGAACGGCTCGGTGAGGTCGACCCCGGCGTAGCGCAGGGTGCGGATGCCGGCGGCGACCTGGGTGATGGTCGCCGTGAGGTCGCCGAACTCGAGGTCGTACTGGTCGCCCGTGGGTGCTCGCATGGCCTCAGCCTAGGCCGAGGCGACGGTCACGGGGAGCCCGGCCTCCCGGAGCGCGTCGAGGTGGGCGGCCTCCGCGGAGCGTCCGGTGATGAGGGCGGAGACCTCGTCGACGCCCGCGATGCGGCCGAGATGGGTGCGCCCCAGCTTCGAGCCGTCGGCCACCACGACTGCACGCTCGGCGGTCGTCACCATGGCCCGTTTGAGG
Organism: Actinomycetes bacterium; assembly: GCA_023390155.1. GTDB lineage: Bacteria > Actinomycetota > Actinomycetes > Actinomycetales > Microbacteriaceae > Leifsonia. Next base: position 3,788 of record JAEWDJ010000010.1, read on the forward strand.
TCGGCCTCGGGCAGGTTGACGTTGGTGACGCCGCCCGTGGGATGCACGCCGGTGCAGCCGATGAAGGCGAGGTCGGCGTGGACGCGCTCGAGGAGCGTGGAGGCCAGGGGCTCGACGAGCGAGTGCTGCAGCGGCCGCAGCGTGCCGCCGGTGACGACGACCTGGAAACGCGGGATGGCGCGCTCCAGCTCCAGCGCGATGGTGAGCCCGTTGGTGATCACGGTGACGTCGTCGAGGTCGTCCCGGTCGGCCAGCGCGCGGGCGATGGCCGCAGTCGTGGTACCGACGTCGAGCAGCACGCTGCTGCCGGAGACCACGAGGGCGGCCGCGGCGAGCGCGATCGCGCGCTTCTCGTCGGCGGACGACTCGAGCGCCTCCTCGAAGCTCGCCTCGCGGGCGCCCGCGCCGCGCAGCACGGCCCCGCCGTGGACGCGCCGGATGCTCTGCTGCTCGTCGAGCGCGTCCAGGTCGCTGCGGACCGTCACGTCGGAGACCTGGAACGCCTCGCTCAGCTCGCTGACGCGCGCGAACCCGGCGCGGCCGATCAGCTCGAGCATCCGCTCGCGACGGAGGGCGGCGGGCAGCGGTTCGCTCATACGCCCCATGGTGTTCCGCTTGCGTTTGGTTGTCAATACGAAAGCGAATGGGTACATTTGCTTTCGGAAACGAAAGGCTGGCATGGCTTCCATCACCAAGCGCCCGCACGTCCTCTCCGACGGCCGGGACCTCATCTACTACGACGACGCGGACACGTCGCTCGCGCCGGACCGCGCGCCCGACCTCCGCGAGCCCGCGCCGCGCCCCGCGACCGCGACCATGCGTCAGGACCCGCTGACCGGCGAGTGGGTGTCGATCGCCGCCGCCCGCCAGAACCGCGTGATGCTGCCGCCCGCCGAGCTCGACCCGCTCGCGCCGGCCACGCCCGGCAACCCGTCCGAGATCCCGAGCCAGTACGACGTCGCCGTCTTCGAGAACAAGTCGCCGTCGTTCGGTCCTCTGCTCGAGGACGCGAACGCGCCCCTCGGCCTCGACGACCTGGCGACGATCGGCCTCGGCCGCACCCGCACCTCCGTCGGCCGGTGCGAGGTCGTCTGTTTCAGCCCCGCCACCGCCGGCTCGTTCGGCAGCCTCACGCCCTCGCGCGCCCGCACCGTGATCGAGGCGTGGGCCGACCGCACCGCGGTGCTCTCGGCGCTGCCGGGCGTGCGCCAGGTGTTCCCGTTCGAGAATCGCGGCGAGGCGATCGGGGTGACCCTGCACCACCCGCACGGGCAGATCTACTCCTACCCGTACATCACCCCGCGGACGAGCGCGCTGATCCGCTCGCTCGACTCCTACGGGCCGACGCTGTTCGCCGACATCCTGGAGCGCGAGCGCGCCTCCGAGCGGGTCGTGCTGGCCGGTGAGCACTGGACCGCGTTCGTGCCGTTCGCCGCGCGCTGGCCGATCGAGATCCACGTGCTGCCGCACCGCCATGTCGCCGACTTCACCGAGACGAACGCGGCGGAGCGCGACGAGCTCGCCACCCTCTACCTGCGCGTGCTGCGCGGCGTCGACGCCCTCTACGACTCCCCGACGCCGTACATCGCCGCCTGGCACCAGGCGCCGGTCGACGTGCGCCGCGACGAGATCCGGCTCATGCTGCAGATCACCTCGCCGCGTCGCGCCGCGGATAAGCTGAAGTTCCTGGCCGGCTCCGAAGCCGCGATGGGCGCCTGGATCGGCGACGTCCCGCCGGAGAAGGCTGCCGAGGCCCTCCGGGAGGCCGTCGCCCGCGCCGACCGCGACAATCCGGTGGGCGAGCTGCCCGCCGGCATCTCCGGGCTCGTCACCGTCACCCCCGACGCCGACGCCGTCTCCACCTCTACCTCCGACCGAAAGGCCGACCGATGACCGATCTGCGCTCCGGCGTCCGCGACGACTTCGCCGAGGTCTTCGGCCGCCAGCCGGACGGCGTGTGGTCCTCCCCCGGCCGCGTCAACCTGATCGGCGAGCACACCGACTACAACGAGGGCTTCGTGCTCCCGTTCGCGATCAACCGCCGCACGGTCGCCGCCCTCGCCCTGCGCGAGGACCGCACCGTGCGCGTCGGCAGCACCTTCGCCGACGAGCTGGTCGAACTCGACCTCGACGCGCTCGGGCCCGACGCCCTCTCCGGTTGGTCGGCCTACCCGCTGGGCGTCGCCTGGGCCCTCGGCGAGTTCGGCGCCGACCTGGAGGCCGTGCCCGGCTTCGACCTGCTCATCGACTCGAACGTCCCCGTCGGCGCCGGCCTGTCGTCGTCCGCCGCGATCGAGGGCGCGGTCGCCCTGGCGCTCAACGACGTCTGGCGCCTCGGCTTCGACCGCCCGACGCTCGCGCGGGTCGGCCAGCGCGCCGAGAACGTCGCCGTGGGCGCGCCGACCGGGATCATGGACCAGTCGGCGTCGCTGCTCGGCCAGGCGGACTCCGCCGTCTTCCTCGACTGCCGTACCCTCCACTCGGAGATCGTGCCGCTGGGCCTCGCCGAGGCGGGCCTCGAGATCGTCGTGATCGACACCGGCGTGGAGCACGCGCACGCCACCGGCGGCTACGCCGAGCGTCGCGCCTCCTGCGAGGCCGGTGCCGCCGCCCTCGGGGTCGAGTCGCTGCGCGACGTCTCCGTCGACGACCTGGCGCGCGCCCGCGAGATCCTGGACGACGTGACCTTCCGGCGCGTGCGCCACGTCGTCACCGAGGACCAGCGCGTGCTCGACACCGTGCGCACGCTGCGCGAGCAGGGGCCGACCGCGATCGGCGAGCTGCTCGACGCCTCCCACGTCTCCATGCGCGACGACTTCGAGATCTCCGTGCCCGAGCTCGACCTCGCCGTGGAGACGGCCCAGGCCAACGGCGCGATCGGTGCCCGCATGACCGGCGGCGGCTTCGGCGGCTCGGCCATCGCGCTCGTCCCCGCCGACGCGGTCAGCCGCGTCCTCGTCGCCCTCGACGGCGCCTTCGCCGAGCACGGCTTCGGCCAGCCGAACCTCTTCACGGTCGTCCCGTCGGAGGGCTCGCGCCGCGAGAGCTGACCCCTGTTCCCCCGCGGCGTTAACCTCCCGGTTACCGCTGCGGGGGATCATGGCGTCGATGACGGAACCCGAGATCACCTGGCTGGACCGCGACACCGTCCAGCTGCGCCAGCCCAAGTCGTCGCACTGGGAGGCGCCGTTCCTCTTCCTGCTCTTCGGCCGGCGCCGCGCGCTCCTGCTCGACACCGGAGCGACGACGGACGAGTCGGAGTTCCCGCTCCGCGCGACCGTCGACCGGCTGACCGACACGTGGCTGCGCCGCAACCCCGCGGTGTTCCTGCGGCCCTATCCGCTCGTCGTCGCCCACACGCACGCCCACCGCGACCACATCGCCGGCGATCCGCTGCTCGCGGCGCGGCCGGCGACGACGGTCGTCGGCACCACGCCCGCTCAGGTCATCGCGTTCTTCGGCTTCCGGGACTGGCCGGACGAGGTGGTGGAGTTCGACCTCGGCCAGCGCCCGATCGACGTGATCGGCGGCCCGGGCCACGAGCCCTCCGCGGTCGTCTTCTTCGACCGCCGGACCGGCATCCTGTTCACCGGCGACACCGTGCTGCCGGCGCACGTGTACATCCGCGACCTCGGACAGTACACGGCCACGATCGACCGGCTGATCCGGTTCCGCGACGCCGCTCCGGCCCGGGTGCGGGAGCTGCGCGGCGCGCACATCGAGATGTCGGGGACGCCGGGCGTCGCCTACCCGCCCGGCACCCTCGAGCAGCCGGACGAGCCCGCTCTCGAACTGCCCCCACGCATCCTGAACCGCGTGCGCGACGCCCTCGACGAGCTGCCCGCGTCGGTGGACGGCCGGGTCGCCCGCAAGCGCTTCATCGTGGTGGACGAGACCCCCGGCCGAGCGAACGGCGCTGGCTAAGCTGACGGGATGACCATCGTCACCCTCACCGACGGCTCCGCTCCCGAGGTCGCACCGACCGCCTTCGTGGCCGCGGGCGCCGTGCTGGCGGGCCGCGTGCGCCTGCTCGCCGGCGCCAGCGTCTGGTACAACGCCGTGCTCCGCGCCGAGGCGGAGGACTTCGTGCTCGGCGAGCGCAGCAACCTGCAGGACAACGTCTCGTGCCACGTCGACGCGGGCTTCCCGCTGACCGTCGGCGCCGACGTCTCCGTCGGCCACAACGCCGTGCTCCACGGCTGCACCGTCGAGGACGGCAGCCTGATCGGGATGCACGCCACCGTGCTCAACGGGGCCGTGATCGGCGCCGGCTCCCTCGTGGCGGCGGGTGCCGTCGTGCTGGAGGGGACGGTCGTCCCGCCCGGCTCGCTCGTCGCGGGAGTGCCCGCGAAGGTGCGCCGGGAGCTCACGGCCGAGGAGCGCGACGGGCTGCGGCGCAACGCGTCGTCGTACCTGCGGCTCGTGGAGGCGCACCCGGCGGGCTAGCCTCCGCGCGGGCCCGGCGACGGGTCAGGCCTCCGCGTCTCCCGCTTCGACCGGGCCCGGCTCGCCGCCGGTCAGGCGCACGAGCTCGGCGAACGTCGTCGGGAACACCGTGTGCGGGTGGCCGGCGGCCGCCCAGACCTCGGGGTAGCCCGCGAGGGTGACGTCCACCACGGTGCGCAGCGGCGCGGGATGCCCGAGCGGGGCGACCCCGCCGATGGTCTGCCCGGTCGCCGCCTTCACGGTCTCGGCGTCGGCGCGGCGGATGCGCCCGCCCAGCCGCTCGCCGAGGAACGCGGTGTCGACGCGGTGGGCGCCCGAGGTCATGACGAGCAGCGGCTCCCCGTCGATGGTGAACACCAGGGAGTTGGCGATGGCGCCGACCTCGACGCCCAGCTCCGCGGCCGCGGAGACGGCGGTCGGGGTGGCCGCCTCGAACCAGCGCACGCGCGGTTCGACGCCGGCGGCGAGCAGCGCCGCCTCCACCCGCTCGACGGCGGGATGCGTGCGCTCGACGGCCTCGTCGCTCATGCCAGCGACCGCTCCGCCGACTCGACCACGTTCTGCAGCAGCAGGGCCCGTGTCATCGGACCGACGCCGCCGGGGTTCGGCGAGACCCACGCGGCGACCTCGGCCACGTCGGCGGCCACATCGCCCGCGACCACGCTCTTGCCGGTGACCGGGTCCTCCACGCGGCTGACGCCCACGTCGAGCACGATCGCGCCCGGCTTGACGTTGTCGGCCGAGACCAGGCCGGCGACGCCCGCGGCGGCGACGATCACGTCGGCGCGCTTCAGGTGCTCGTCGAGGTCGACGGTGCCCGTGTGGGTGAGCGTGACGGTCGCGTTGTACTCGCGGCGGGTCAGCAGCGAGCCGATCGGGCGGCCGACGGTGACCCCGCGGCCGACGACGACGACGTGCTTGCCGTTCAGCGAGATGCCGTGGCGCTCCATCAGCTCGATGACGCCGCGCGGGGTGCACGGCAGCGGCGTGGTGATGGGCCGGTTGACGTTCAGCACCAGACGGCCGAGGTTCGTCGGGTGAAGGCCGTCGGCGTCCTTGACCGGGTCGACCAGCTCCAGGATCGCGTCGGTGTCGAGGTGTCCCGGCAGCGGCAGCTGGACGATGAAGCCGGTGCAGTCGGGGTCGGCGTTCAGCTCCTCGATCACCGCCTCCAGCTCGGTCTGCGAGATGTCGGCCGGCAGGTCGCGGCGGATGGAGGCGATGCCCACCTCCGCGCAGTCGCGGTGTTTGCCGGCGACATACCACTGCGAACCCGGGTCGTCGCCGACCAGGATCGTGCCGAGCCCGGGCACGACGCCCTGCTCGCGCAGTCGTGCGACGCGCTCCGTCAGCTCGCGCTTGATCTCCGCGGCGGTCGCCTTGCCATCCAGAATC